>DAOUYU010000066.1 GCA_030673995.1 Candidatus Aminicenantota bacterium | reverse complement strand
GGATTATCTTGCCAGGCCGGATTGGCATAACTGCAACTAGTGTGATTTCAGGGCAATCTGTCCCTCATCCTATGCCTATTAAAAAGAGGGGACAGGCTACTTTTTGGCACAAAAAGTTGCCTGTCCCCTTTTCTTATACTGTCCCCTTTTCTAATAAAATGTCATTAGTCCCCTTTTCCCCCTTTTTTATTCCAAAGCAGACCAAAAGGGCATTATTGCCAGAGCTTTTTCTCTCTCCAGAAGCTTATATGCTGAAAGCATTCTTTCCAATTCAGGAATAAGATCGCTCTTTATTCCCGGAAGCCTTCTTCCGAAATAGGCCTCGAAGAAGGATGGCTTTTTAGGCTGAACGATGAGTCTAACTTCTTCATCTGATGGGATGCCGGCCAGTTCTTTTGCCAGTTCCAGTGCGTGCGATAAACCACCGATTTCGTCTACAAGACCCCGTTCTTTAGCCTGACTTCCCGTCCAGACTCTTCCTCTTCCGATCTTGTCAACTTCTTCTTTTGACATGTTTCGTCCTTCTGCGACTTTTGTCAGGAATTGATCATAGATCCATAAAATTTCATTTTTAAGGACTCTTTTTTCTTCGGGTGTGAGTTTTCTAAAGGGAGAGAACATATCTGACTTTTTTCCGTATGTGATTTTTTCGGAAGTGATTCCCAGCTTTTCGAAAAGGCGGGCCATGTTAAACTTGCCCGAGATAACTCCGATTGAGCCGGTGAGAGTCGGAGGCTGAGCCACGATTTTATGGGCAGCCATGGAGATCCAGTATCCTCCTGAGCCTGCTACATCAGACATGGAGACGACAAACGGTTTTTCTTTCCCGGCCAAAACCACTTCTCTCCATATCACATCCGATGCTAAAGCCGACCCCCCCGGACTGTCTATGCGAAAGACGATCGCTGCGATGGATTTATCCTTCCTGGCACTTTTGATCCAGCGGGCCACCGTTGCGCTGCCCATGGTTTGATAGGCACCTTCTCCGGAATAGATAGGTCCCATTCCGTAGAGAAGGGCGACCTTTTTGCCTTTATTGAGGCCTAGAGATTCCGGCTTGATCTTTAAGTACTGCCTGTGGGTCATTTTATAAATTTTCCCCCCTTTCTCTTTGAGAAGTTCCTCAAATTCGTCCTCAAAAAGGAGTTTGTCCACCAGTCCTGCCTCTAGTGCTTTTTCTCCCTGAAAAAATCCGTGGTCGATCAGCTCTTTTATTTCCTTCTCGCTTTTTCCTCTGGCCTCAGCCAGCCCTTTTACATAATGGGAAAAGAGGTCGCTGTACAGGAACTGCATCATCTTCTTGTGGGCAGGCGTGAATCCTTCTTCTGTGAACATGTTGTATGCCGTCTTGTATTCTTCCACATGCTCGATCTCTGCTTCGATGCCCAGCTTATCCAGGGCTTTCTTGAAAAAGGGAACGTAGCCTCCGATGCCGTTGATTCCCATCCAACCGAGAGGATGGAGGACTATTCTGTCGCAGGCTGAGGCCAGGTAGTATTCTTTGTCAAATTCAGGCGCTTCCTCCACATAAGCGTATACTTTCTTTCCTGATTTTCTAAAGTCCAATATGGAGCCTCTGATTTCCTCTATTTTTGCCCAGTCACACTGGAGGTAACCGAGGCGGAGCACCAGGCTTTTTATGCGGCGGTCAACCTTGGCTTTTCGAATGTTCATCCAGATGTCGAACATGGACAGAGGTTCCTGCCCCGTAAAAACATCCATGAGAGTCTTACCCGGACTTTTTTCCAGGACCTCACCCGATAGCCTGAATTCCAGATAAGAACGGGCTTTCACAGAGGGCGGTTTGGAGAGGCCGATATAGACGAAAGAAGCGACTGTTACCAGTATCAATAGGAAGAAGATTGAAAAAATTATCAGCACATATGTTCCTCTTTTCATGGTTTCTCCTTTTAAATGAGAGAGTAATTTCTTTTTCGAATAAAATATAGCAAAAAGCTGTATATAAATATAGAATTTTTTAATTGGATTCAGTATATTAATTGTTTATGACCGGAATTTGGTCAATAAAGAATTGTAAAAGGATGATGTCATGAATGCTCTCGAGATTGAAAACATTTCCAAGAGATTCGGCGATTTTTATGCCGTCAATAAATTATCGTTTAAGATTCCCCGTGGAATAATTTACGGTCTTCTGGGTCCAAACGGAGCGGGGAAAACAACCACGATCCGCATGGTGATGAATATCATCATTCCCGATGAAGGCTCGATCAAAGTCCTTGATCAGAAAATGGATGAAAAGATGAAAGAAAAGGTAGGCTATCTTCCTGAAGATAGAGGGCTCTATCCCAAAATGAAGGTTGGGGAGCTTCTTCTTTTTCTGGCTGAGATAAGAGGAATTACAGGCAGTAAAGCTCGAAAAGAGATCGATCTCTGGCTTGATAGGTTTGATCTTTCAGGGTGGAAGAAGAAAAAAGTCGAAGAGCTTTCAAGGGGAATGCAGCAAAAGCTTCAGTTTATTGCCACAGTCATCCACCAGCCCGAGCTGTTTATTCTGGATGAACCCTTTGCCGGCCTGGATCCCGTCAATACGAAGTTGATAAAAGATATCATGCTGGAGATGAAGGAACAGGGTCGAACCATAATATTCTCCACACACCGCATGGAACAGGTCGAGATGATCTGCGACGACATCTGCCTCATCAATAAAGCCGAAAGCGTGCTGGAAGGAAATTTAAGCCAGATCAAGAAGCAGTACGGAAAGAATACGGTTGTTTTGGATTATGATGGCGATGCGAATTTTATTAAAGATTTTCCTGAGGTTGATAAAATCGATGACTACGGGAAATTCATGGAGATTAAACTCAAAGAACGATCTGATCCTCATGCCCTTCTTCCAAAACTTGTTGGAAAAATCGGTATCAATAAATTTGAAATTAAAGAGCCGACATTGAACGCTATTTTCATCGAAAAAGTAGGAGCAAGAGATGAAAAAGATACTGTCAGTCATTAAAAGAGAGTACATTCAAGCAGTAAGGACCAAAGGCTTTGTAATAGCCACTATTTTAGTTCCGGTCCTTATGGTTGCCGTTTTTGGGATTCCTATTCTCGTTTCATTGATTTCTGTTGGAGATCAGAAAACGATAGGAGTGATTGATCTGAGCCAGGGAATCTATAAGGCATTTGAGAAAAGACTGGAAGGCCATAAGCTGAAGGATGGAAAGCGCCGCTACATCCTTGAAAAAGTCCGGCCCTCTGCAGATATTGAGGAGCTCCGGGAAAGCCTGAGAAAAGAAATCCTGGATAAGAAGCTCTCAGCTTATATTTTTATTCCTGAAGACATTTCTCAGGGCGGAGAAGCCCAGTACGCTTCCCTGCATACTACGGATTTTGAAGAAACTGAAAACATCAAGGGAGCTTTAAACAGTGTTGTCATCGAGAAAAGGTTGAGAAAAGAAGGGTTGGATCCTCAAAAGATTGGTAAGTATCTCCAGGGTGTAAAGTTAACAGCCATAAAAGTGACGAAAAAAGGAGAGGAAAAAGATACCGGGGGGACGTTTGCGTATTCTTATATTTTAGTTCTTACCCTTTACATGTCCCTTATCTTTTATGGGACGGCCATTATGAGGGGTGCTCTTGAGGAGAAAACTTCGAGGGTCGTCGAGGTTGTGCTTTCTTCTTTGAAGCCTTTTCAACTGATGGCAGGTAAGATTTTGGGAATTGGAGCTGTGGGCTTTACCCAGTTTTCTATCTGGGCTGTCTTTGGAATTTTTGCTTTCCGCTATGGTAAATCTAAAATCCCTATCGGAGCGGATTTTAATATACCGAGCGTTCCTATCTATGTTTTTGTTTATTTTATTGTGTTTTTCCTTTTAGGTTTTTTTCTTTATTCAACTTTTTTTGCGGCTATAGGGTCCATGGTCAATTCAGAAAAAGAGGCCCAGCAGTTCCAGACTCCTGTTATCATGTTTTTAGTCGTTCCAGTGTTGCTCATGATGTTCGTCCTGAGGAGCCCGAACAGCACGCTCTCTGTGGTTTTGTCCATGATCCCATTATTTGCACCGATTTTGATGCTTATGCGCGTTTGCGTTCTGTTTCCTCCTTTCATTCAGGTCGGGGGCTCTATCGTTCTTCTTATCCTTTCGATAATGTTTATGATCTGGCTGGCGTCTAAGATTTACAGGGTGGGAATCTTGATGTACGGCAAACCTCCGAAATTAAAAGAGATCGCTAAATGGGTAAAATACGGGTAATTATCCTGAATGATTCAGGTTAATTGCCCTCTAAGCGCTATTTAATAATCAGGTTCTGTAAAAAAGGGGACAGAAAAAAGGGGACAGGCTACTTTTTTTATAAAAAAGTTGCCTGTCCCCTTTTTTCAAGACTGCTCTTGTGTTGTCATCGGGGGCGACCGGAGAGAGAGCGGCAATCTTTCAAGTCAAGAAGAAAAAAAAAGCCTTTTCCCTTTTTTATCCCTTATTTTACATTTATAATCATTGGGAGGGATGTAAAATCAATTTTTCCACGGATGAACCTTTTTGGAAAATCTTCCGTAATACACTTTGAAGATTCTAAAATGAGGTACAGAATGGAAAAATTAAAGAGAAGGACTCAAATCATCGCGGCTGTTCTTATTCCTTTATTCGTGAGCGCATGTTTCAACCTGCAGATAATAAAAAATGTTAAAAAACCTGATCGATACTTTAAAAAAGCCTACAGAGAGATTGAAGGGATCCACCGGAATAATCCCGATAGAGAAGGCAGACCTCATAAAATCCATGTTTTGATCTACGAGGGTTCTGATCGCAATTTGATTCAAGTCACGGCTCCTCTCTGGCTGGTGAAAGGCTGTATGGACTTTGGAGCCGAGATCGCTGAAGATGATAATGAGTTTGATTTTGAAGACCGCTTTGATTTCGACTGGAGAGGGCTAGAAAATCTGGGTCAGGTCGGTCCCGGACTCCTTGTTGAAGTCAATGATCTTGAGGAGAAAACCAAAATACTGATCTGGCTAAAATAAAGAGCTGATGTGAGTTCTTTTCCTGAGGATAGAAGCAGAAAAATAAAGAATGGAACAAGAAAGGACAAGCAAAAATGAAGATGTCTACACCCTTGTCGAAAAAATCAAGAAAGGAGACAGAGAGGCTTTCATGACAGTAACTCATCTTTACCAGAAAAGGGTTTTCCTGTTGGCTTTCTCCTTTTTTCATAACAGGGAGGATGCCCTGGACATAGTGCAGGAAACCTTTTTGAGGTTATACCAGAAGGTCAACCTGTACAGGAAAGGCAAAAATTTTCAGAACTGGCTTCTGCAAATCGCTAAAAACCTCTGCGTAGATTATTACCGGAAACATTATGGAAAGCGCAGCGAATTAAGAAAGGAAAATCCTGTCGATGATATGAATTTGCCCCTTCAGAATGAGCCTGATCCCCATACTTTCTCTGATTTAAAAGGGATATTTACTCCCTGCCTTAAAAAGCTCGCAGAAAGACAGAGGATGGTATTCGTGATGAAGCATTATAACCAGCTTCACTACAACGAAATTGCCCAGATATTGGATATTTCTCTGGGAACGGTCAAGTCTCTTCATTTTAAGGCCGTTCAAAATTTAAGGGGCCTGATGGCTCCGTATATGGGGAGACAGGTATGATGGATTGTAAAAAGTATAAAAAAGGTTTAGCAGCTTTCCTTTATGGAGAGCTTAAAGGGGACGAACGCGAGCTTTTTAAAGCTCACCTTGATGCGTGTCCCCAATGTATGGGAGAGCTGGAGCGATTGAAAGAAGTCAAAAAAGGAGCGAATTCCCTGCAAGAGGATATAGAGAATGCCATGACTTCTGTCGATTGGGATGCTCTTCCCATGCAGATAGTAGAAAATATCTTCAAGAAAGAAGCTCATCCGGCCCGGGAATCGTGGCTGGAAAAGCTTTCAAGACTCATCTTCCAGCCCAGATTAAGACCCGTCTATGCTGGTCTCCTCGTGGGCATTATACTGGGTTCTATCGTCACTTTTATGGTTGTTAGAACTCCTCAACCTGTGATGGTGGAAGCAGGAGAGTTCTTTGCACCACGAGATTTCCTGGAAAATGTAGATCTGGAAATTGCCCGGAGAGATACACTGGATTATCTTGAGAAGAGCCAGTATTTGCTTTTGGATTTTGTTCAATCTCCTTCTGAAGAGGCAGCGGAATTCTGGAGAAGCGAATTTGCTTCGCAAAAAGCAAGGGATTTGCTCTCTCAAAAGAAATACATCAATTCCCAACTGAACAAGTTCCAGATGGCCAAGGCAAAAGCGATCTGTGACCAGATTGAGCTTCTCTTTTATGAGCTGACTCAGATCAGCGTCGAACTTTCGGCAGAAGAGATCAGAAAAATCCAGCGTTTGATCGAGGAAAAGAATCTTCTGTTGAAGATAAAGCTGCTGAAGAGAGAATTGAAACGAAGTGAGGTATAAAATGAAAAGAGTAACGATATATCTGGGCTTAATCCTCCTTGCCTCTTTATTTCTTCAAGTATACGCCGGGACACAGCCAGACGAGGAACTCTTTTATGAGGCAAGAATTCTTTTCCTGGACATGAAGTGGAAAAAAGCTCAAATGAAGCTGGACGAACTTCTTGAGAAGTATCCAAACAGCCGCTGGTTTTCCCATGCCCTGTACTGGAAAGCCAAATGCCTGCAGGAACAGGAAGGAAAAGAGTTGGAGGCTATCGATACATACAAGAGCTATTCCAAGCGTAAGGACCGGACCAAAATTTTAACCGAAGAAACGGAAGTGGCTATCATTGATTTAGCTTCTAAACTTTACAATAGAGGGAAGAGGTCTTACATAAAAGAAATAGAGAAGAGGCTTTTTCATTCAAACAGAGTGATTAAATATTATGCTGCCTTTGAACTGAGCTACGTGAAGGATAAAAAAGTTGCGGCTAAGGCTGTTCCCGTCTTGAAGAAAATTCTGGAGAACGAAAGCGATGATAGGCTCAGAGACAAGGCAAAAATAGCCCTGCTCCGGATCGATCCTGGTGCCCTGAAAGATTTTGAAGAGCAGAGATACGAGAAAAGAGTGGCAGTACTGAAGATAAGAATATATAAGAAGGGCCAGACGAAACCGGAGGTTAAGATAAATATTCCCTGGGCGCTGGCTGATCTGGCTTTGCGTGCCATTTCGGAGGAGAATAAGGTTATGATAAATGAGGAGGGATATGATCTGGATAGGATCAGAAAAGAGCTCCTGGAATTCAGAGGGGAGATCCTCAGGTTTGAGGATAAGGATACAATCATTGAAATTTGGATAGATTAAAATAGAGGAGGAATACAATGAAAAAAGTCGCAATTTTAGTTTTGGTTGTCTTTGTTTTCAGTCTTCTTTTAGCAGTTTTTCTTGTGGCTGAGCAGGAGGATGACCTCCAGGCCATTAAAAAGGCCGTTAAGAAGAATCCGAAGTACGAAAAAGGAACGGAAGTGAAGTGGTTCAAGGTGCTTATCACGGATAACCGGACAAAAAAAGACAAGGTCAAGATCACGCTGCCCATATCTTTGCTGGAAGTTGTTCTCAAAAGCTCTCAAAACAAGAACTGGAATTTCCATGGAGATGAGTGTGATATTGATTTCAAAGAGCTCTTTACGGAACTGAAGAAGCTCGGGCCGATGGTGTTCATCGAAGTTCAGGAAGAGGATGAAACAATAAAAATCTGGTTAGAGTAAAGTTTATCTGGGCTCTTAACATCAAAAGGGAAATGGAACATCCTTCCATTTCCCTTTTTTTATATTAAGGAAAAACCAGAAGAAGTCAATAAGATCCGTGATTTCATTTCCTTTTCCGTTGTACAGTGAGGTATTCTTTATAATTCCTATTAATTTTATACAATATATGTTACAATATAAACAATCCCTGCTGTGCTGGCTGGGCAGGGGGCATTCCCTCCAAAACCCCCTTTTGCTTATTTTCCCTAAAACAGCCAGCTTTTTTCTAAACCCCTCTAAGTTGACAAAATTTTGCCTTGATTGAATAATATGAGATCGATGGGAATAAAAAGGTAATAAGCTGAGAAGGGAATCCTGGAAGATGAATATACTTGCGGTTGATACAACCACATTTGCTGGATCAGTTGCACTTTTGAGGAAGACAAAGCTGCTGGGAGAATTTAATATTGATTCTCACGCGACCTATTCTGAACGGCTTCTTCCTGCCGTGGATTTTATTTTGAAAGCTCATAACCTGAAAATTAAAGATATGGATGGTTTTGCCCTGGCCGTGGGTCCTGGTTCTTTCACGGGAATCAGGATTGGCTTGAGTACCGTTAAATCCTTCTCCTATGCTTCCGGAAAACCGGTGGCAGCTGTTTCGACTTTAAAAGCACTGGCATGGAAACTCCGTTTTCCATCAAGCCGTCTTCTTTGTCCTATGTTGGATGCAAAAAAAGGAGAAATATTCGCGTCCCTTTATGAATCTAAAGAAAGTAAGCTTCAGGAAATCATCCCCCAAGGAGCATACTCGCCTGACCATTTTTTTTCTCTGCTTCCTGCCCACAGGATTATCTTCTTTATCGGAAACGGAACAGATGCTTACAGGGAGAAGATATTCAAGTATTTCAAGGATAAAGCCAGGTTTTCCCGCCAATCTCCTTTTATAGCCTATGAAATAGGATTGCTGGGTTATGAGCTGCTGAAAAAGAAAAAAGGAGTAAGTGCTCAACAGCTTGAACCTCTTTATTTTCGAAAATCTCAGGCGGAGGAAAAGCATTAAAAAAGAAAGCCTTTCCAAGAATCCTTTTTATTTGAGAAGGATGAAGGAAGAAGACCTCCCCCTTGTTTTAGAAATTGAGCAGGTTTCTTTTCCCAATCCATGGCATGAAAGGACTTTTATTGGGGAAATCCTCA
>DAOUYU010000059.1 GCA_030673995.1 Candidatus Aminicenantota bacterium | reverse complement strand
CTCCTCAAGGGTGATGTCATGGAATTTCTCAGTCTTATCGATGGAGAAAGAGATATTCGGGATTTTCAACTTGAACTTATGAGGAGGAAAGGGGGAGTTTTTATAAGCCTTGAAGAAATAAAAAAGCTGCTTTCAGAGCTTGATTCTGCTTGTTTGCTGGATAGTGAACGCTATCATCAGGAAAAAGAGAGGATGATTGCTCAGTACTCTCTTCTTGAGGTGAGGGCTGCTTCCCATGCGGGAAATGCTTACCCGGCAGAGCCAGGAGAGCTTGGTACCTACCTGGATTCTTTTTTTCTCGAGAAAAAATCTTCGCGATTAAATGAAAAGGAAGTTTTTGCTTTGATTTCCCCTCATATAGATTTGAAGGCGGGGAAAAAAGTTTATGCCAGAGCTTATCAGGAAATAGAACATTCTACTCCTCAGAGAATCATTGTTCTTGGGACCGGTCACAGTATCCAGGAGCCCTTATTATCTTTAACCGAGAAGGATTTTGAAACTCCTCTCGGACTTGTGAAGACGGATAAAGACTGGGTGAGAAAGCTGAAAGAGGTTGGAAAGGGAATTATCTGCGATAGTGATATTGCTCACCGCAGCGAACACTCTATCGAGTTTCAGCTCATTTTTCTACAGCATCTTTTTGGCTCTGATTTCTTTCTTCTGCCTATCCTCTGTGGCTCTTTCCACAAAGTGCTGGAGGAGGCTTCACGCCCTTCAGAGATCCCGGGAATGGATACTTTCTTCACAGCTTTAAGACTAACTATGACAGAATATACTGCAGACACTCTTCTTATCGCCGGAGTTGATTTTTCTCATATCGGCCCAAAGTTCGGACATAGGCAGAGCGCTTCTTCAATGCTTTTGGAGACAAAAAACCACGATAAGCTTTTGATTGATGCTGTATGCAAGGGAGATGTGGAGAGTTTCTGGTCAGAATCGCGGAAGGTCAAGGGTATATACAACGTTTGCGGATTTTCTGCCATAGCATGCCTTCTGGAGGTTTTAAGCGGTGTCAGGGGCCATCTCCTGGATTATGATATCTGGCAGGAGGAATCCACCCGGTCAGCCGTCAGTTTTGCTGCTATCGCCTTTAAAGGAGATCAGCCGGAAACAATTAAGGAGTAAGGAGTAAGGAGTAAGGAGTAAGGATTAAGGAGAGAGGATATGACTGATTTTGGAGGTGCGATAAAAGTAAGTCAGGAATATAATGTGGCCATTGTCGGGGTTCCTTTTGATGAAAAATCCAGTTACTTGAGGGGAGCTTCAAAAGGCCCGCAGGCTATTCGGGCTGCCTCTACCGGAAAGGCCATCAATTCCTGGACGGAGCTAAGTGTAAACTTGGAGGACGATGTTGTTTTGACAGACCTTGGGGATCTGGACGTATCGGGAGAATTTTCAGATGTCTTTTCTCGAATCGAAGGGAAAACCTTAGAGATATTAGAGAAAAATGCAGTGCCGGTTATCCTAGGTGGAGACCATTCCATCAGTTACCCTGCCGTTAAGGCTTTTGCTCAAATATTTAAGCCCCTGGACATCCTTCATTTCGATGCTCATCCTGATCTGTATGAAGAGATGTACGGAGACCGTTATTCCCATGCGTGTCCCTTTGCAAGGATAATGGAGGATGGCCTGGCTCAGAACCTGGTTCAGGTAGGAATAAGAGCAGCCACCGGTGAGCAGAGAGCGAAAGCCTCAAAACACAGGATTCGGATGATAGAGATGAAGGACATTGGAGAAGCACTTTCTCTTGATTTCTCAAACCCGTTGTATGTCTCCTTTGACATGGATGTCCTTGATCCTGCTTTTGCCCCAGGTGTCGCCCACCACGAGCCAGGAGGCCTTTCCACCCGGCAGGCACTCAGCATCCTTCATGCCCTGGATGCTGAAATTGTCGGCCTGGATGTGGTGGAGGTTAATCCTGATAGAGACCCATCATGTATCACTGCTGCTGCTGCGGTGAAAATTATCATGGAAGTGGTGGGCAAGATCATCGTTCGAAATAGACTTGGCTCCAAGGAGGAGGAATTATGAATCGTATCTTTACTTCATTCTTTATTTTTTTCTTGACTGCAGTCTCCCTTCCTGCTCAATCACCTCTAAAATTTGATGATTACTTTGTTGATAGAACCATGCGAATCGATTATTTTCATATCGGGGATTCGAAAGAAGAGTGGATCACAATCGATCAAATTTATGAACAGGGTATCTGGGCCGGGAGCCAGCGCAATCTTTTAGATAAATTCGATAACGGCCGTTATTACGCTAAAGTTTACGATCTATCTTCTGGTCGGCTTATTTTTTCCAAGGGCTGGCATAGCTATTTCGGCGAATACAAAACAACAGGTCAGGCTCTTAGAGGCCTGAAAAGAACCTATCACGAGACAGTCCTTATTCCCTATTCTAAAAAGAAAATTAGGTTTACCCTGGAGGTGAGAAATCGGGAAAATATTCTTCAGCTTCTCTTCAGCCAGGAGGTCGATCCTTCCTCGATAAGTATCATAAAGGAACGTTCGGATAAAGGAGTAAAAGTCTTTGAAGTCCTGAAGAGCGGCGATCCTCATGAGAGAGTGGATGTGGCTTTTATTGCCGAGGGCTACACACGAAAGGAGGAAGGGAAGCTTAAAGCTGATTTGGAGCGGTTCACCAAGGTTTTTTTTAACCACGAACCATACAAAACATACAAAGCGGAGTTCAACATCTACGGTGTATTCAAGCCGTCGGATGAAAGCGGATGCGATGAGCCCCGCCACGGTGTCTATAAAAACACGGCTGTCAATGCGAGCTTTAATGCCCTTGGTTCGGAGCGATATCTGCTTACAGAGGACAACAAGTCCCTTCGAGATATTGCTGCACATGTTCCCTATGATTCTCTCTTTATCATGGTTAACCAGAAGCGTTACGGAGGAGGGGGGATATACAATCTGTACTGTACCTTTACGGTGGACAATCAGTGGTGCGAGTATCTTTTCCTTCACGAGTTTGGTCATTCCTTTGCCGGACTTGGGGATGAATACTACACATCCTCTGTGGCTTACAATGAATTTTATCCGAGGGGAGTAGAACCCACGGAACCTAATATCACCGCTTTACTTGATCCCAAAAGCCTTAAATGGAAGGATTTATTAACTCCCAAAATCGACATTCCTACACCATGGGAAAAAGAAGATTTTGACAGGATGGATATGGCATACCAGAAAATACGCAGTGAGATTAACGAAAAGATAGCAAAGATGAAGAGGGAGGGAGCTGCACGAGCTGAAATCGAGAAAGTTGAGCGGGAATCCGAGCGGCTCTCCAGAGATCACACAAAAAAGGTAGATGGCTATCTTTTAAAAAGCAGATTCAGGGATAAAGTCGGTGTCTTTGAGGGAGCCGGCTATTCCTCAAAAGGCTTGTATCGGCCTATGCTGGATTGTCTCATGTTCACCAAAGGCAAGAAGCCTTTCTGCAAGGTCTGCGAGCAAGCTATCGTTCGAATCATTAAACATTATACTGGGATCGATTCTTGAACCTTGACACATAACAAAGTGAGTAAGAAGTCAAGACTGTGTCAAGATTCAAGAACTGACCCATGATACTGATAGTATTTCTTCTCTTCTTTTTTATCCAAATTCCGGATTTTGGCCTGCATGGAGAAAAATCACTGTTTACTCCCAAGATCGTGGATTCCCGTTTGGTTAAAAAAATATTTTCCTATATTGAGAAAAACAGGGAAAAAATCATCAAAGAATGGATCTATCTCACGGAAATTCCCGCTCCTTCAGGGCATGAGGAAAAAAGAGCCAATTATATGAAAGAGCAGTTTGAAGCGGCTGGGCTGGATGAGGTCTTAATTGACCGCACAGGAAATGCCATCGGCATTTGGAAAGGTTCTGACCAGGGAAAGAAAATCATTATTTCCGCTCATATGGATACAGTTTTTCAAGGAGTTTGGAAGATCAAGGTTAAAAGAGAGGGGAATTGCCTTCGAAGAGGGAGTTGAGCTAGAAATGCAGCTAAATCCCCGCTCAATGGCTTACCAGATCCCTGGAGCCGGCAAATCCTTTCTGGTCAAGACGGTTGTCGACATCCTCAGGTTTCTCGAAATTAAAGATATAGAAGTAGGCCCTCTGGGCTCAACGGAAGCCAACGTGGGCATAGAAAAGGGTATTCTCTCCGTGAATTTAGGCCGGACTTATGGCCGGTACAAACACAGCCTCAGAGAAGAGGCTGATATAGAGGGGCTTTTTCTGGCAATGAAACAGATTTTGCTTTTGATTTGCTGTCTTCAATAATTAGCCTGAATTATTCAGGTTAAGGAACGGATCCCTAAATTAACTTGACAATTTTCTCAAGCCAGTCTTTATCCACTTCTGAAAAGGCTTCGAATTTTCGGCTGTCCACATCGAGTACGGCCCACGCTTGATTGCCCTCATTAAGATTAAGCAGGGGAACCACTATTTCTGAATTTGAGCGGCTGTCGCAAGCTATATGGCCTGGATATTTATGGACATCTGGCACAATGATTGTTTTTTTCTGTTCAAGACCTGCCCAGCAAATCCCTTTTTTTCTCTCCAGAACTTGACAGGCCAAAGGGCCCTGGTAGGGGCCGATAGTCAATTCTTCATCGATAAGCACATAAAAGCCTGTCCAGAAAAAATGGGGAATTTTATGATGGAGGAGAGCCGTGACCGTTGCCATGCGTGCTGTTTTGCTTTCAGTTTTTAGAAGGAGTTCCTGAAGTTGTTGGTAAATTCTTTTGTATCTCCTTTCGAGCATTTCTTTATCGAACATGATCATCCTCTGTACCGCACTAACTCGTGAATAATCCAGGCTAGTTTTAAGAACAGTCATCAATGTAGCACCCTGGAAATCATGAGTCAAGAAGTCTTAGAGAAGAGAGGAACGTCCCCACTTCCCCTTTTGGAAGTGCGGGCTGTTGTCAGCAAAAGGGGGGTTGATGATGGGAACCAAAAAGGTGGGGGTTCTCTCCAGCCCGCGAAAGAAAACCATTATCATTATAAAACAAAAAAAAGAAGAATGTAAAGAAAATATTTAAAATATTTAAAATATTTATAAATATTATTAAAAAGCTATTGTTTTATACAGCATCAATTTCAGGATGATAAAAAATTGAGTCGGGTGATGAATAGGATTTTGATCGCTCAAGATGAGTCTTAATTTGGCAAACTGTCTTATCTTTCCAATATATGACAATGAAAATGGAAAGGCCAGTGCAGGAAAATATCATGAGCCGCCCCTGATATTTTTCAAATTTTATCTTGACATTATTGTCTGTTTCTTATAAATACTTGGACAAGAATAAAGAATTGAGCGGAGGCACTCGTTGAAAAAATTTCAGATGAAAGGTGCAATTTATTTTTTGGAGGTTTAAATGAAGAAAAAGATTGTTATCCTAGCTTTGTTTTCTCTCTTAGTTCTTAGTCCATTATCTCATGGTTCAGGTTTTCTCATCTATGAGCACGGTGCAGCAGCGATGGCAATGGGGGGTGCCTTTGTTGCTATTGCCAATAATCCGACAGCTATTTTTCACAATCCTGCCGGCATAGCCTGGCTGGATGGAACCCAGGTTTCTGTAGGAACAACTCTGATCACATCGAACGCTTCGGTAAACCTGATGAATTTAGGAGAATCCTTTGATGCGAAGAGCCAATGGTTTTACCCTTCTACTGCTTACATTTCGCATAAGATCAGCGATAGGATTACCGCCGGTTTTGGTTTTTTCACTCCTTACGGCCTCGGACTCGAATGGCCTAACACTGCAGAGAAGCCTTTTCCACTGAGGTACATTTCTACAAAAAGTGATATGAAGACGTTTTTCTTCAATCCTACCTTGGCTTTCAAAGTTAACGAAAATCTATCTGTGGCTGTTGGCGCTTCCTATGTCCATTCGATTTTAGAGTTTAATCTCACTGAGCCTTTTATTCTTGCTGCAGGTCCACCCCCTGTCATTGCTGATGTTCCCGCAATTTTAGAGGTTACTGGAAAAGGATGGGGACTTAATGCTGGATTTCTTTACAGGGAAGGGAGTTTTTCCTTGGGTTTTAACTGGCGCGGTGGATTCGAGCTTGATTATAAGGATGGAGATCTCATGCTGGATTTAACGCAGGTCCAGGCGCTTAATCCTCTTGCTCCCGATAGTTTGACTGGGACGGCTTCAACGAGCTTCAATCTGCCTCATATTTTTGGCTTGGGTGTAGCATTTAATCTAACCGAGAAGGTGTTGGTTGCCGTAGATCTTCATTTCGTCCTGTGGAGCAGCTATGATGAATTTGTGGTTGCTCTTGATGTTCCCGGTATTGAAGCCTTATACCCCCCTGGTTTAGAAGATAAGGTTGTTGAAGAAAACTGGAAGAATTCTTTTATTTTTCGAGTGGGCTTTCAATACACATTGAATGATAATCTCGACTTGAGAGGCGGATTCCTTTATGACCAAACACCCCAGCCTATAGATACTATGGATCCCATACTGCCTGATTCGGACCGGTGGGCTATCACAGCAGGTTTCGGTTATAAACTCGGTAAATTCGTCATCGATGTAGCCTATCAGTTCGAGCCTTTTCTAGACAGAACAAGCCCGAACAGGAATATTCCACTTTTGATTGATCCCTCCACTGGTGCAAACCTTGGAGAGGGCGCATATTCTACAACTGCCCATCTTATTGGGATAAGTATCGGATTTAATTTTTAAGCAATGAGTAAAATTTAATTTGGAGGTAAAGTAAATGGCGTATGAATTCACTAACAAAAAAGGGGTAAAATACTATCTTCATTTCAAGGATGTTAACCTGAAAGGTGGCCGTATTCAGAGAATCTACTTCTTTGCTCGTGATGTCAGGGCAGATTCGTTGGACGAAGTTCCCGATGGCTACAAAGTAATGGAGACAGAAAGAACAGGTATGCCTATCCTGAAAAAGGGATAGTATTTTCTTTAAGTCTAAAATCGCGTAAGAGTTTTTCGGTTGTTCCCTTTGAGAGAGGGATTCCCTCTCTAAGGAGGGAGAATTCTTTCGAACCTTCCGTATCCAAGGGGGCAGACACTCATTTCTCACCGAATGTTTACTGAATGTTTGCGATATTGCAGATAAAGAGCAGAAACTGAATATCTGAAGCTTATTCTGTCGAAGGCCGAGTGAATAAATGAGGATCTGCCCCCTTTCTTTTTTTACAGCATAGCCAAGGATTTGCTTTTCTTGTTGTCTAAAATATCTAAAGAATCATAAAGGAGGCTTATGATGAAAAGATATGTTATGGCTTTTATCCTTGTTTTTTTGTGCTTCAGTCTTTTTCCTTCCGGTGTTCTTGGTGAAGAGTCCAGCAGACCTGAAGAGGTTTTAACCGGCGATTATCCCGTGGATTCTGAGAATTTTCTTGATTTGACTCCCGAGCAGGAATCGAAATTGGTAGAATTCAGAAAAATGAGACAGGAGGAGAGGAGAGAATTCCAGAGCAAGATGAGGGAAGTTCGAAAAAAAATGGCCCGGATGATGCGCGACCCGGAAGCCAATGAGAAAGTAATCCGGGGATTATATCAAGAAAAAGCAAAACTGAGATCCGGTCATTTAACACAAGTGATTATGCATAAAAAGGAAATAAAAAAGATATTGACTCCTGAGCAGTTGGAGAAGCTCGAAAAGGCCAAGAAGAGAATAGCGCAGAGAAGAGGGTTTCAGAGAATCAGGTTTTTAGGCCGCGGAGGATTTTTTGGGAGCGGTCGTTTTCGACAGATGGATAGAATGCGTTTTTTCTGGAGAGGGCGGCATTTTAGAGGATGCCTATTTTTGAATAGCTGGCGAAGGTGGAGATAGCCTGCCGTCTTTTTTCATTCTGACTCAATAAGTTGTCATCTGTCCTTAATCAAGGACACCATTCCCTCCTTTCTTTTCTTCCGTATAGGGAGAGAATGAGTTGGCATATTTATTGCTTTATAGTTAATCTGAACTATTCCTGAATTAGGAAATTAAAGGAGGAGAGGAAGATGAAAAAGGTTTTGGCTTTTTTAGCTTGTTTTTCCTTTTTAACTTCCTTTGCTGTCTCTTCAGGGCAGGAAGGCAATTACAGCTACAGTTTTGCCCGCTTGAGTTATGTAAAAGGCGATGTATTCATACAGAGAGCAAAAGATTTGGGTTATGAAGAAGGAACAGTAAATTTACTTGTTGTAGAGGGAGACAAGCTTGGAACCCGGGAGGGCCGGGCAGCGATTCATTTTGGTAAGAAGAATTATCTCCGTATCAACAGCAACACTCAAATTGACTTCATAGAGCTTCCCAGAGAGGGATATAACAAGATCAAACTCCATTTGCTTTCTGGAAACATTTATCTGAGGATTAATCTCCTTGAGGAAGAAAAGGACTTTGAAATCCATACTCCTGATGCTTCTTTTTATATATTAGAGGAAGGGCTGTATCGCTTTGATGTCAGAGAGAACAAGGAAACTGAACTCTTTGTTTACGAAGGGAGAGTGGAGGCTGCTGGGGAAGAAGGTTCCATAATTGTCAAGAGTGAAGAGAAGATGATGATCTCGGATGGCCATTTCATTTCTGATCCTGATAATTTCTTTGCTGGCAGTGGCGACAGTTTTGCTCAGTGGAACAGGTCTCGAGACACTCTCTATACTCAGACTGTTACCCAGAGATATCTGCCGGATGAGCTTTATGAATATGAAGAAGAATTAGCCGATAACGGACGTTGGGTTTACGAGCAGCCTTATGGATATGTCTGGACACCGCACCATGTTTACAATGATTGGAGGCCTTATTATTATGGAAGATGGATCTGGTATCCTCTTATAGGTTGGAATTGGGTGTCTTATGATTCCTGGGGATGGAGCGTTCACCATTATGGAAGATGGAACTGGAGGTTTGGGCTTGGCTGGTATTGGATTCCCAACAGAATCTGGGGTCCTGGCTGGGTCCACTGGTATCACGGATATAATCATATTGGATGGTGTCCTTTAAGCTATTATGGATATCCCGGTGTCATTATCAACAACAATTTCTATGGGCGCTATTATAACCGTCATTACCCTATCAACTCCAGGGCTTTGACGGTCATTCATAAGAATCAACTGCATGCGCGTCGTATTTCCAAGGTTGCGTTGAGTCAGAATAAAATCAGAAATCTGGGGAAGATATCTCTTTCAGCAAAACAACCTCCTCGATCTGCTTTGAAACGCACCCTCCTCAACAACAAGGCGGCCGATAAGGTTCTCTCGCGAGCTAACGTTCGAAGGGTACAGAGAAGTTATGACTCAGGGAAGACAATTTCTTCACGTTCGATATTAACTCCATCCAAGAAATCATCTCGGATTTCTTTCAGAAGTCTTTCTGGGAAAGAGAGGAGAAACACAGCTGAAAGACCTGCGAAAATCAACAGTTCAAGGATTTCCTCTCGCACTATTCCAGGATATAAATCCAGATTACCTCAGCAAAGGACGCAGACTTCCAGACAGTCCTCCTCAGGCTACT
>DAOUYU010000023.1 GCA_030673995.1 Candidatus Aminicenantota bacterium | reverse complement strand
TATTTCCTTCTTCTCTTTTTCCTTTTCTTCCTTTTTCACCTCTTTCTCTTCTTTCTCCTTCTTTTCCTCCTTTGGTGGAGCTTCCTTAAGATAAGCCACCCAGCTACCTGCTTCTTCGGGTAGCTTGAAGCTTTTTACCCTTTCGGCTACGGTCACTTTTCCATCAGAAAGAGCCATGATCCCTATCTTTTTCTTGGGCTTCTCCTTGTCTTTTTTCTCTTTCGCTTTCTCGGCTTTTTTGACTTCCTCTTTCGACGGAGAGATCAAGAAAACAACATGGGTCGAATCATAGCTGAACTGAGATCGTGCTGCCCGTTCCGAATCTGTTCCTTCGCCGGAGTAGCCGATAGTATGGCGGAATTCCTTACCGGTCTTCAAATTCTTGACAACCAGATCCGCATCTGCATCCTGAGGCGTTTCAAGGTAGAGAATCCAGCGTCCGTCAACAGATATCTGTGCGCTCATGATCGACTTCCAGGAGTCGTAATCATCATGGGTTAAAGAACGCTTGGCCGAATCATCCAGCGTTCCGCCTGTGGCCGGAATCGTAAAAATTAAGATAAAAATGAGTAAAAACATCCCGAAAAACCTTAAAGACTTAAACATGGGCCCTCCTTTTTGAAAGAGCAGGGATGAAAATCAGATTTTTTATTTGCAGTTTTCCCCAGATCTTTCATCTTTGTGTCTTAGCTGGAAAAGTTTATAGAAGAGAAGACTTAAGGTCAAGTTTTTTCAGTTCCAAACGGATAGATTCTATATCCATATCAAAAAATGTTATAGAATTTTTTTACAGGAAAGCTTAATCAAAATTTCCACCCAAAATCTAAAATGAACCTAAATTTTGGACTGAGGCTCAGGTCTATTCTAAAGATTGACTCTTCCATCAACACCCAGAACAGTCCGACACCATAATCAGATTTAAAGTTTTTTAATTTAAAATCTTTTTTGCTGTTGGTAATAGAACCAAAATCTGAAAAAAGATAAAGAGCTGTACCTGAGTGTTTATCTATAGGAACACGATATTCAGAAGTAAAAACAATATAACTGCTTCCGGAATCAGTTTGAACAGAAAATCCTCTTAAAGTATTCAGCCCGCCAAAAAAGAGACTATCATAAATTGGAACATTTCCTTCTGAGATTATGCTTTTTAAATCTAAAGCTAATACATGTTTCTTCCACAAATTAAAAAATGAGGAAAATCTGAACATAGACCGGTCATAAATGGTTTTCCAATTTCTGTTTAAAGCCTTATAAAAACCTATCCCGCCAACGATTCCTTTTGTGGGATAAATTTCCCAATCTTTACTGTTATAGTTGATATTTGTACCTAGTTTAAAAAGTTCCTCCGGAGCATCTGGACGTAATAAAGAGCCATTGTCAATTTTTATTTTCTCATAACTCGCCCAAAAATTAGTTTCTAATTTTGATATTCTATTGCCCATAAATATTTTCCCAATAAATCTATCTTCATTAAATTTAAAAAAATCATTTTTATACCAAAGATTACTCAAACTTACTCCCCAGAAAAAATCTATATAATAATTATTTTGATAACCAAGCTCTATTTTTTTCAAATTTCCAATGGAGGTTGTTAGCCACAATTCCTGATTCTTTCCTGAAAGATTATTGTAACCTAATTTCAATCCAAAAAAACTTTTATAAGTCTCTTCAGCATAATTGAGTTGGGGACTAAAAGAAATTGAAGGTTTTTCCTTCACAATAACTAATAGAATTAATCCTTCATCACTCTTTTTTGTCTCAATATCCACATGAGTAAATATATCTAAATCCATTAATTCTTCTCTTCTTTTCTCTATTAAATCAGGATCAAACTTCTGACCTTCTTTTAAACTAAGGGCTCTTCTTATGATCGCCTCCTTGGTTTTTGTGTTACCATAAAATAAAATTTCAGAAATTACCTGTTTTTCTTCTACAGAGTAAAGATGAGAGCAAAAAATAGCAAAGAATAAAATGATGGTAATTTTTTTTGTCATTTAGATAAAAATAATACTAATTTTTTCTTTTCATCCATTCTGAAATTAAAAATAATGTCAGAGATTTTATCATTATTTAAATCTTTGATTATTATGATCATAGGCAACTCTTCTTTGATCTCGTATGAAGCCTTTTTTGAGAACATTTTTTTTCGTGCTTCAGACCTGCCAAGAAAAACAGCCAGCATATTTTTTTCATCTATCTTTTTTAAAATATCCTTTATTCCGTCTCCGCTAAAATCTCCGCTAAAATATGCAATTTCTCCTTCGGATTCTTCTAATTTTTCAAAATCAAATCTCATCTTAGATTTTATTTTAGCAGCTGGCAATTCAGGATATTTGCCACCCTGACCTAAATAAATAGCATTTTCAAAAGTAACTTTTCTAGTTATTAATATTTTTATAATCTGAAAGAGCCCCATTTTAGCTTCAGTAATAATTAAGTCTAGGTGATTGTCTCCATTTATATCCAAAATTTTAGGATTACCTTGGGCGCTTTCGCTCACCAAAATCTGGTCTGGAGTTACATTTATCTTACCTTTCTTGTTTAAATGTATATAAATTTTGCTTAAGCTAGCCATGGCTTGAACTTCGTGCTTAGATACAACAATATCTATTAATCCATTATTGTTGAGATCAGCAGCATCAACAGTGAAGATGGGATGAAGTAATTTTTTCTTTTCTTTCTCTGTTAGGATATCGAGATTTATCTTAAAATCTGGTTCTTTTGAAAATTTATTTTTTTCATTTTGAAAAAAAACTTCAATTTCACCTTTAAATATTGAAATAATATCTTTTCTTTTATTTCCATTGAAGTCACCAACATAAAGAACGGGTACCCGGGTAATAGTTTTTTGAGAAAAGTTTTCAGCTGTTTCGGAATCCTCCAAAGAAAATCTAAACGGAGACCGAGTGGTAAAAAATGGATTTGAATCTATTTTCTGACTTTCTTTGAAAATTCCATTTTCTTCTCCTAAAAATAGTGTTAAATTTTTTGGTTCAGAAACAAATAAATCATCCAATTTATCCTCATTCACATCCCAGATGAATTGGCATCGAACAGGGCTTTCAGGAGAAGGAGAGAGAAAAATGGAGGAAATATCAATTAATTTTATTGATTCCGGATTATAAAGATTTTCTTCTAAATAATAAAATCTTAAAGAACTGCTGGTTAAATAAACAATTTCTCTTCCTTGATACTGATTTGTAATATTTCCTACATCAAAAATAATTGCATTTTTATCAAAATTTAGAATTTGGCTGGGAGCGAAGTCGAATCCTTCTTTGCGCTGAAAAAATATAAGCAACTTCTTTATATCGGAAGCCTTGGTTTGGATTAAAATATCTTCTAAATTATCATTATTTAAGTCTTCAAAAAAGATATCCTCTATTTGATGATCAAATTTCATCTCAAATCTATTAAAAATCTTCAAAAAAGATGATTGGCCGATTAAATTAAATGAAAAGAACAATGAAAAAGCGAAAAAAATAACAAATTTCTTCATAGTATTTCCTTCCTTCTGAAAAAAAATGTTGCTAGAACCAAAAATCCTATAGAGTAAAGGAAAGTGGCCAATAGCATATACTCTACATCCGGATTCCAGACCAAAGGCAAACCTTGAGCCATTCTTTTAAAAGTCTTTAGAGGATAAAGCATGTAGTTTGCAAGAAAAAAATATTTATAAACATCTAATTCAGCAAAGATATAAAAAATGAAATTCACACCCAGACTGCTGATTAGGGGCAACATGTTATTGTTAAAAAACACAGAGAAAAAAAGGCATAAACTTATCAAAGCTGAGATGGGAAAAACCACTAATAAAAGAGAGAGAAGATAATTAAAAAACAAAGAGAGACTGGAGTGAATGATATAATTCTTTTCAGAAATGTTGGGGAACCCGTACAGCACTCCACCTATGGCTAAACTAAATAAGGAAATGATTACAATCAAACAGAAGAAAAACAATAAAAGAAATAAAAATTTTCCAATTATTATCTCATCTCTTTTTACTCTTTTAACCAATACTGTCTTTAACGTCCCTTTTTGTGCCTCATCAGAGACAGTTGTGCTAGCCATTATAATTATAAAGAATATTAATATGTTAAAGATTGAATAATTCAGGCTAATGGAAAAATTAAAGCCGTTTTCATAACCTTTCATCAAAGCTAAAAAGCTCAAAGGTCCGGCAAAATATGAAGAATGAAAAATTATAAAGCCAAAAAGAATTGAAAGAGAAAAAGTTGTTATTAAAATGAATTTGACAAGGCTGCTTTTTCTCTGAATCCTGAATTCGGCCTTTAAAACATTAGATAATTTCATTTTTGGTCGATTTTAAATAAATCTCTTTTAAGCTTTTTTGCGATATTAGAGATTTCAGCTCTCCTTTTAGAATAACCTTTCCTTTATTTATTAAAACAATCCAATCACACAGGTCTTCAACTTCGCTCAGAATATGACTTGAAACAAAAATAGTTCCATTATTTTTTACAAAATTTTTTAATATTTTGTTTAGGCTATCCATTGAGTTCGGGTCCAGACCAGTAAATGGCTCATCCAAAATCAGCAGTTCAGGATCATTTAAAAGAGCATCGCTAATAGCAAATTTTTGCTTCATGCCAAACGAAAAAGTTTTGATTTTTCTATTTTTATCATACTTTAGATCTACTAGGTTTAACAAATAATCTATTCTCTTTTCATCTATTTGATAATTATCTGATAAAGCAAGAATCTTTAAGTTTTCTCTAGCCGTCAAATTGGAATAAAAGGAAGGAAATTCCAAAAGAGCACCTATTGTTATGTTGAACTTTAAATTTTTTGCATCTTGAATTTCTTTTCCATTTAATTCAATCTGACCTTTATCTTTTTTAATTAATCCTAAAAGAAGCTTGATAGTCGTGGTTTTTCCTGCTCCATTAGGGCCTAAAAATCCGGTAATTTTCCCTCTTCGAATATTAAAGGAAATGTTATCCAAGACTTTTCTTTTCCCAAAGCTCTTGCTGAGGTCCCTTATGCTTAATAAAAAATCTTCTTTCATCTTGCTTCCAGCATTGAGTAAACAGAGACAGAGTTTGCCAATTTGCCGTGCTTTCCGATTTTCAATTATTAATTATATAATAATACATAAGCAGGTTTTGTGCCAATTAAAATAAGGATAGACCAGGAATAAGAAGTTATCTTTTTTGTCCTTCCGGGATGACAAGTGTCGCAAAAAATACGTAAAAAAGCGCGAATTCCTGACTATAAATGATGCTTCATATGCTTTCTGATTTTGAGGCTGTGGAGAAAAATGTATCCCCATCCCGGAGTTCTTTGGAGCCTGAATCTGCCTCCATCAAATAAAGCCTTTCTCCTTCAGCCAATCATCATCATATATGGTGCTCAGGTAGCGACTGGCAGAGTCAGAAAAAATCGTAACGATCCGGACAGGCCTGTCAATTTCCCGGGCCAGTTTGAGGATTACCCAAAAGTTAGCTCCACTCGAACCCCCAGCCAGAATACCTTCCACATCAGCCAGTTTTCTTGCCATCAGGAAAGCCTCTTTATCCGTAATCTGATAGACATCGTCGATCAGGCTGAAATCAACGCAGCCTATGAGAAACTCATCGCCCAGGCCCTCAAGGAGATAAGGAGAAGTCTTTATAAGTTTTTTGGAGTGAAAATAATCAAAGAATACAGAACCCACAGGATCCACTCCTATAACTTTTATTCCGGGATCTTTTTCTTTCAGGTATTTCGCTGTTCCGCAGATTGTACCCCCTGTCCCGATACCGGTAACAAAATAGTCTATTTTCCCTTCCATCTGCTCCCATATTTCCGGACCTGTACTAAAATAATGGGCTTCAATATTGTCCCGGTTGTTATGCTGGTCGAAGTAGTAGCCGCCAGGAGTTTCTTTGACAATTCTCGGTGTTATATTGTTGTAGCTGTCCGGTGAATCCGGCGGGAGAGTGTGGTCAACCATTATGAGCTCGACATTCAGTGATTTTAGCAGTTTGATTTTTTCCAGGCTGATGTTGTCTCTTACAACCATTTTGACTTTATATCCTTTAATGCCGCAGACCACAGCCAGAGCCGCAGCCGTGTTCCCTGAAGAACTGTCGATGATCGTATCTCCTGGCTTGATTCTTCCCTCTTTCTCAGCTTTTTCAATCATGTACTTGGCGATTCTGTCCTTTACGCTTCCTATAGGATTCATGAACTCCAGCTTAGAAAACATATCTGCCTTTAATCCCTTCGTGATTCTTTTCAATTTGACCAGAGGTGTATTGCCGATCGTTTCAAGGATATCTTTGTGAAATTTTTCTTCTCTCATGCTTTAATCTTTTTTTTCTAACACTTTCAACCGTTGATCCAGAGCATATTACCCCTTAATCCCAGCTTAATACCGCCAGCTTTTTAGATCAGCTCCTGGCGGGGCGGTTTTAAGAATGCGCTCCACAATCTCTGGAATAAACATCTGATGGTATCTCAAACGTGAAATCGCATTCGGCCTTGTATGGTCCCCGTTCCAGCAGTGCTCAGCCCTGTCTCCGTAATCCACAACTCCATCATAATAAGGATCTTTTGTGCTTTTGAGAAATTCCTCCGTCAGGTAAACAGCATTGTTCAGATAATAGTTGTCCATATCTCCACAGTAAATACGGATCTTCCCCTTTAGCTTGGGGCCGAAGATCTTCCAATCGCGCCTAAGGATATGACTCAAGTCAAAATTCTCCTTCCAGTATTCGGCAACCGAATGGTCAATCTCTCCTGTCAGTTTATCCCAGATTGGCTCGGGATACCCATCTTTGCCGACAGGCGAATATACAGCCTGCCAGATATCCCACTGGTTTCCTGACCGGGAGTTTGTTCCGAGAACAAGCTCCCGGTGATTCATCTCTTCAAGGGTCGAACCGATTTCACCCAGATAATTCCTGCGGCCGGGCCTTGGGGTTCGTTTGAACATGCTATCAACGTAATACGCATTTTCATGTTCATAGATGTTGACAATAGTATAAGCACGAAAATCGATCGGATCAGGGCAGGCTGCCCAGCAGCCGTTGTATTCATCGGGATAAAAGACCTGAACGGCAAGGGCTTCCCAACCTCCTGTCGATCCGCCGTAAAGAAACCGCGCCCAGCCCTCGCCGATGCAATGGAATCTTTTCTCGATATGAGGGATCAGCTCATAGGTTATGGCATCCCCATAAGGCCCGAGATTCGCTGAATTCACCGCGTAAGAGTCGTCGTAATAGGGATTTGCATGTTGAATTTCTATAAGAACCATTCTCGGAAAATCCGGGCCAGTCCACTCCTTGTAAAAGGTGTGAGCATATTCCTGAACGATCCTGTTGTATCCTTCGAGCCTGAATCTCTCACTGTACACGGGCTTTAGATCCGGGTCTGGTGGAGTCTCACGAAATCCGCTGAAAGTGTATGGAAAATGGCCATGATTGATAACCAGCGGGTAGCGTGCTTCAGAATGCTCATCAAAACCTTCGGGCACAAGCACACATGCGCCGAGATACATGGGGCGCCCCCAGAACTCAGTCAAAAGCTTACTCTGAATTTTGATATGCTTTATGTATTTTGTATCTTTGGGCTGTGGGATTAGAGGGATTTTTTGATCCAGAGTGATTTTAATCATCTTTTCTTTCCGGGGATCGAACCTGACCTTCTTCGGTGTGCTGTAAAGGTTGCCCGGCGCCCGGTTCCAGTGCTGTCCCTCTCCCCTATCCATGGGGAGCTTTACAACATGGCCGTCAGCACGATGAAAAGTCTCATAGACATGAAGGAGCGCCTGGACCCAGTATTCCCCGGGCGGGATTTCTGAAATGCTTTCTAAAGGATAGCCAAACACACGTTCATCAATCACAGCCTCTTCCTCTGGTTTTAGACCATCAACATCGATGCCGAAAATGAGCTGCGTATCCGGGCTATCACTGATCTGAAAGCGCGGCTCACGACTTCCATCCGTTGAGACCATTAAAAGCACTCGTCCGTCAAGAGCTTCTTTGCTCTGTTCCTCTGGAAATGAAATTCCAAACCGCAGCTTCCTGACTTGAACAGCCTCCTTGATCTGGCATGCAGGCATCAAGGTTATAAGTGTGATTAAAACTGGCAGTAGTAGAGTCAATATTCTTACTTTTTGCTTCCTCATAGGAATCACCTCCTGGAAAGTCCTTAAAAGTTGCTTTGTTATAGAATAAAAAGCTTATAGCACAGGAAATATATGAAGTCAAAAAATGCAGCGATTCCTGCCGCGATTCAAAAGGAATTATCTCCTTTTTACCATTGACAAATAAATCCTGTTATTCTATCCTAAGTTCATATTCCTTAGAGGGAACAGCAAGCACGTGAAAAAGCCAAGAAAAGTAACAAAATCCAAGAAAGTAACAACGTCAAAAAAAGCAGCAACATCGAAAAAAGAAACAACACTAAAAAAAGCAACAAAGCCCAAGAAAACAACAAAACGGAAAAAAGAAACAAAGCCAAAAAAAACTGTAATCACCAGACGACAATTTCCCCGGGTGAGAGCACCGGTTTTATACCGTGCTGTCAGCACCGCAGGATCAAAACACGAAATCTCTGACATCAGCCTCGGCGGCGTGCGGCTTTTTAGTAATGAACGGATCAGAAAAGGGAAACGGCTGGAAATCGAGCTGTTTCTTCCTAAAGGCCACTCATTAACGGTTACAGCCCAGGTTGTTTGGGTAAGGCCCCTTCCCAAAGGATCCTCTTCCCCTTTTGACATGGGTCTCGAGTTCATCAGTCTGCCTCCCAACGCTATGAAGGAACTCAAGACCGTGTTAGAACTCCCTTCCTCTGGCGAATAGATCCTTTGCATGTTCTTGCAATTCAAATTTAATCCGCAAAACTGATTTATGACGAGAGGCAATTAATGAAACCGGCTAAAACAAAGAAGTCCTGGCTCTCCCTTGAAACATCCATACAGGAGGAGCTGTCGACACACTGGGGAGGAGATTGGGGGTGCGATTCAGAAGCAGGAACTCTGAGAGCCGTTCTATTAAGACGCCCTGGCCCTGAGATTGAACACGTAAAAGATCCGGAAAAGTATCGATGGCTTGGAATAATGGACCCAAAGATCGCCCGGGAACAACACGATGCCCTTGCTGATATCTACCGCTCACTCGGAATCACAGTCCATTACGTAGAGAAGATGCGAGAAGACAGACCCAATGCCCTTTTTATGAGGGATACAGTCCTTATGACGCCAGAGGGAGCGATTATCGGAAGACAGGCAATGGCCTGCAGGCGCGGTGAGGAAAGGTTCGCAGCCGAAGCGCTGGCAGCAGTGGGTGTTCCTATAATTAGAACTATCTCCGGTAGGGGTATATTTGAAATGGCATGCTGTCTCTGGGCAGATGCCAAAACAGTGATTATCGGCACAGGAAATCGTGCCAATATAGAAGGTGTTCGTCAAATAGAAGAAGTGCTCCGGCCCATGGGAGTGGAGAATTTCTTACATCTACAAATTCCTTACGGTTATGCACATATTGACAGTATCGTAAGCTTCGTTGATAAAAAAACAGCGATCATAGATCCCGCGCGTTTTCCCTGGGATGTCTGGAATGCTCTTAAAAAAGGGGGATTTACGCTTTTTGAGGCACCATCCCCAGAAGAAACAGATAACCTGGCTCTTAACTTTGTCACTTTATCACCCGGTTCCGTTGTCATGGCCTCCGGATCTCCCGAAACAAAAAAATTCTTGGAACACCACGACATCCAGGTGAACGAGGTAGAGATATCCGAACTGCGTAAAGGATGGGGCTCCATCCACTGTATGACCGCAGTTCTTAAACGCGACCCGGTCAGTAAATAATCCTTATTCTTTTTTCTTCTTCCATAAATAATAAACCGGAACACCTATCATCACAAATCCCAATCCCGCTAAGGACTGAACCGGCCTTTTTATCAGGGTGGTGATCAAAACGCCTGATAAGGCGATTATAAAAGCCATTGGTATAACAGGATACCCCCATGCTTTATAAGGTCGTGGGAGGTGAGGACATTTCCTTCTCAAGGTAAAAATGGATGCCGCCGCCGCAGCCCAGAAAAGTACCCCAGCAAACATTGCATAGATTATAAGCTGCTCAAAAGTACCGGTTAAGGCAAGAATACTGGCCCAAACAGCCTGAATAAGAATGGAAAATGCCGGAGTCTTAAAACGAGGATGGACTTCACCTACTTTTTTAAAAAACAGCCTATCCCTTGCCATAGCATAATATACACGAGGCCCGGCAAATATCGCCCCGTTCAACGCCCCAAAAACGGATAGAAGCACCATTGCCGAGAGGAGACCGGCTGCAGTTGGCCCGAAAAGTGTGGTCGTTGCCTTTTCTGCAACCCTGACAACTCCCTTCATTTCGTTAATAGTGAGGGCAAGGAAATAGACAATATTAGTGAGAACATAAAGTACGGTTATTCCTATTGTCCCAAAAATGAGAGCAAAGGTGAGATTCCGTTTGGGATTCTTGATCTCTCCGGCAACGTAATTGATATTGTTCCAGCCATCGAAAGCCCAAAAAACAGCTATGAGGGCAAAGCCAAACCCGATTGCAAGTTGGCCAATGTCCAATCCGCCCGGATTGAGGGATAGATCGACAGACATTCCTTTTCCTAAAGTAAAGCTCAGAATAATAAAAGCCAGAAGTGTTCCAATCTTTATCACGGTCAACACGTTCTGGATCATCTTGCCGAAACCTACTCCGATATAGTTAAATGCTGATAAAAGCAGGATAACGGCCACAGCAACCACTTGGCCCATAGATAGTGTATATTCGAAGCTCCTTTGAAAGACACCAATTCTCGTGGAAAAAATGATTCTTTTTGTTGAGAGTGCAGGAAAAAAGTATCCAAAATAGACAGCAAAAGCCACTCCCAGGGCAGCGATAGATCCGGTCATATTAACCAGGAACATTTTCCATCCGAACAGAAATCCGAAGAGCGGCCCATAGGCTTCTCTGAGGTAGACATACTGCCCCCCTGCCTCAGGTAAGGCCACACCGAGTTCGGCATAAGTCAATGCACCGGCAAGAATGAGAAGGCCTCCAACAAACCACGCCACTAAAATCAGCCCGGCTGAAGGGAGGTCTTTAGCTATGATCCCTGTAGTCAAATAGATTCCGGAACCGATAACGATTCCCACCATCATCATAGTCGAATCGAACAGACCGAGTCGCCTGGACAAGCCTGCGCTTTCATTCTCTGCCGAAACAGGCTTATTTATCTTCACTCTAAAAGGTCAGTTAGACCAGAACAGGGTTCTTAACTTTTTGTTAAGCTCTTTAGCCTTGTTCAAAGCAAGCAATGCCCTGGAGGAAGTATAGTCGGTTAAAAACTGTCTTGCCAGAGCTTTGTCTTTTTTTAGGAGGTTAAGAGCCGTTTCCTCCACTGCAGATTGAAGGTCGAACTGTGCCTTTTCAAAAGGCTCCCAGACAGACCGAACAACTTTTATGGCTCTCCTATAATTGAGGTCGACAAGATTCTCCAGTGTATTAAAAACATCAAAGGCGAATTCAGGGTCGTAGGTAAACTTTTCTGCCGGATAATTAAAATGATTGGCCACCTTCAACTGCTCTTCTATATCCCCTGCTTTATAGTAGACTTTAGGAGTTTCTGTGATGCCCAGATACCAGGGCGTAAGAACATTGCTGCATGGTGCCGCCGTTGTTCGCCAGACAAGACAACCGACTTCCTTTGGCAGCCAGTTTCTCAACTGGTAAACAGCTCCCTCCTGTGTACCTTTGCTGCAGATACTCCCAGCACTTCTCGTAAGATGTGGAGAGCCAGATCTAGAGTTCTTAAAAGTATCAAACGGGGTTCCCTCGCTGTGACTCCTGAGAATCTTGGCCACATCTTCTACTGTCATTTTATGAGCCGGCCTGACTGAGAAGGAAAGAGGCTCTTTTACAGGCAATTCAATGAGGCCGCCGATGACCATGGATTGCGCATACCATTGACGCGGGTCACAGCCATTCTTACCCCCGAAGCCACCTTTTCTCATGGGTCTGTTAAAGGCATCTTTAAAACTAAACGGCTTGCCGCTGGCAGGGTCATACCAGCCACGCTTTATCGCGTAATCAACAAGACCCGGAGAGGCAATAACATTTTGTGTGTTTTTTAAATTTGCTTCAGGGCCTATTATATGGATATTTGGAAGGAGCACCACTTCATCGTCAGGACATCTCTGCGCTATCCAGTGTTTTCCCCTGGCAACGGCCAGCACCCAGGCCTCGTTGGGGTCCGCTATCATGTAGGAGCGCCCTGAAGCAGAATAGCCAAAACGATTGAGAAGCTCTCCGGCAATTCGGACACCTTCTCTTGCTGTTCTGGCCCTCTGGGCGATGAGACGTCTGAGCATATACCCTATGCCCCCGTCTGTTATGTCGCCGCGGGCTACAAGCTCTTTGAAGGGATCTTCCCGTGTTCCGCAAGAGTCTGAACTCACCACTACTCCCCATTCATTAAAATAGGAATCACCAAATTCAACGCCTGGATTTCCCTGCCATATCAGCGCATAGGTCTCCGCAATTTCCGGAAGGGTGCCGCCATTTTTTAGTATAACCATGGTGCCGGGTTTATATTTTATTCTCGGTATGTAACGGTAGTTAATGATCCTGCGCCCACCATTTTGTTCATTGTGGCCGAACAACACAGAACCATCTGCCGAAGCTTTTTTTCCAACGATGACTGTAAAACAATCGGCAGAGACAAAAGGTGCGGTGAATATCACCAGAAGCAGGAAAATAAAGATACTGGACAATATTTTTTTTACTCTCATACTCTTTTCTCCCTTTCTCTCATAGAATTAGAGGTCATTATGCCTATTTACTCTATCAATTTGTTTCTTTTTTTTCAATTCAAGAAAAAATGGGGTCGCGTCTCAACATTTGACATTCCTATTTCTACTCTATTTCTACTCTTTCCCTACCCTTATTTCTCGCTGAGGAGCAGAAGCCAGCCTTTACCTGGTTCAACAGGGATTCTATCCGTATGTTTAAACACAGCCAAACCCTGAAAATCCTTGATAAATGGAGCACGGAGCTGGGCTTTACTTGCGTTCAATCCCAACACATTCCAGTCTATTTGAAGCCGACAATTTACCCTTCTCTTGGCCCAGCTTGCTATAGAAATCAGGACTTTATCCTTCTTCACATACGCTGTGGCCAGAATGTCCTTATTGTCCGTTCTAACCGGGCAGGAAGAGACCCAGTAACCAACCATTTCAGATTCCTGAATACCGAAATCATCCCAGACTTTCCAGAGGTGGGAGGGATTCCCTGCCCATGGAAGGCGGCTTGTCATACCGTACACCATACCGCGCCAGGGATTGCCCCCATCCTGAAGCATCTCGCCCATTAGGCCAAAAGGAATACCGGATACCTCAACCAGCCAGAAATCAGGAGAAGAATCGTAATCAAAATACTCCCCGAACCAGAGTCTGTTTAAATAAGGGAAGTGCTCAAGATAAAGATTGGCGCTGTTAGCAAATCCATCCCTTATATTGAACTGATTCGCTGAGTGTAAATCGATAAGAGCTCCCTTGCGGTTACGGTCCAGAATCTTCCTCACTCGCTTCATAACGATACGGTCAAAGGCCACATCATCGATATAAAGGCCGTCAATGCCTACGTTCCTGGCCAGCCAGTTGAGGCCTTCAAGATAATAATTGTGCCAGCGTGATACCCCGCTGTTGATAACCGCAGCGTCCTTTAGTTTAGGCACGAACCATCCTGCTATGTAGTTGGACCCCAGATGCTCCTGCAGCCAGGAAAATCCGCCTCCCTGTCCATAGGATAAAATTTCATCTCCCAGGCTTCGTAAGGCAAAAATTTCAGGCGCGCGGTTAGTAAGCTCCCTCACCGTGTAGTAGATCTTGACTTTGAAACCAAGCCTGTGAGCCTCATCGATATAGGTTTTCATCTCTTTCGGGCGGAGAAAAGGATAATTGATGTAGGGATTGATTTCGTTGGCGTGGTGAACATTAATGGTGTTGGCGCCGGTCGCGGCTATTTCCTTCACCGGCTTAAAACTATGGTAAAAGCGTGTATTCCACTGGGCTTTTGTGTCAAGGATTTTGAAAGGAGTCAAAAGGAGGCGGAAGTTAAAGTGGAGCTCCTCCCCTGCTTTGA
>DAOUYU010000113.1 GCA_030673995.1 Candidatus Aminicenantota bacterium | reverse complement strand
TTTCTCTACTTTTTCCTCTGCCTTTTTCTCTACTTTCTCTTTAGCCTCTTTCTCTACTTTCTCTTTAGCCTTTTTCTCTACTTTCTCTTTAGCCTTTTTACCTACTTTTTTAACAGGCTTTTTTTTGCCTTTGACTTTTTTTGCGGCTTTCTCCTCAACCTCTTCTCCCTCGACTCCGATTTCCTCTCCGATGAATCCTTCATCTTCTGGAACAAGAATCTCTTCTTTTGGGAGCTCAATAATTTCGTACTCTACTAGTCCACTCCGCACTTCCTCCTGAGCGATACGAATGGGATTCTTTGCTCTGGATTTTTTTTTCGGCTTATCGCCATGTAAGAGTTGTTTGGCTCTCTTCGCTGCTAAAATAATAAATCTAAATTTACTATCAATCTCACCGTATTCTTTCAAATAGTGTTATCTCCTCAGATCTTACTTTACTTTAGATAATCATCTAAAATAACAGAAATTCAACAGAAATTCAACGTAAAAAAGAAAAAGGTTTAAAATCCTAGGGGAAAATAAGAATGACCCGTGAAGGACTCGAACCTTCAGCCTGCGGATTAAGAGTCCGCTGCTCTACCAGTTGAGCTAACGGGCCATGAAAATCTTATTCAGTTTAGAGAAGTGCTTCATTCTTGTCAACTTGCGTAACTAATCTGAATTGTGGGATTGCCGCTTCGCTACCCGCCACGCTCTGCTCGCGGTTTTGGCTCACCTTTGCAATGACATTTTAAATTAGGGGACTGCCACATTCGCTGTGCACCTCGAATTTGAAATAGTGGGACTGCTAAGAAAAAAGGGGACAGGCAACTTTTTAAGAAAAAAGTAGCCTGTCCCCTTTTTTCCTGTCCCCTCTTTTGACAAAAAGTAGCCTGTCCCCTTTTTTCCTGTTATAATGGCTGAAAAGAGACTGATCACCATGGCGGGAAAGAGACTGATTACCATGGCGGGAAAGAGGCTGAACATCATGACAGATTCCTCATCTTCAAAGAATAAGAATAACCCTTCATCCTCAAAGATCAAGAATGAGCCCTTACCCTCAAGGAACAAGAATGACTCCTTATCTTCAAGGAACAAGAATGATTCCTTATCCTCAAAGAACAAGAATTCTATTTTCGAGGAAAATTCAAGATGAGTCTTAACCTGTTTTTAATTCTGTGTGCTGTTTTGGGTATCCTTCTCATTACTTTTCTTGTTATCTTCCTATTCCTCTTTTTGAAAAAAACGACATCCAAGATCAATGAGATAAAAAGCGCTCAGGCAGAAAACCAGGCTCTTACTCTTATGCAGCAGCAAATCGGACAACTGACCCAGAACATCAACCAGCAACTGCAAAGTATGAGCTCGCAATTCCAGAAGACCTCAGGCAACATCGGCAGCACTTTGGGCGATGTGAAAAAAGACCTGGGAAAGATGGAGGAAGTCAGCCGCGAAGTGCTTGAAAAAGCAAAAAACATTTCCAGCCTGGAAAACCTGCTCCGCGCCCCAAAATTCCGGGGAGGCTTCGGGGAACTCTTCCTCGGAGACCTGCTAAATCAAACCCTCCCCTCTGCCCATTATGAGCTCCAGTACAAATATAAAAGCGGAGAGAGGGTCGATGCCGCCATAAAAATCGGATACAACCTTGTACCCATCGATGCCAAATTTCCCTTAGAAAATTTCAAAAAGTATCAAGCCGAAGAAGACAGCAAGGAAAAGGGGGATTTGAAAAAAAAATTCGTCAACGATGTCAAAAAGCATATCGACGTGATATCCGAAAAATACATCCTCCCCGATGAGGGAACCTACGACTTTGCCCTGATGTACATCCCGGCCGAAAACATCTATTACGAGACAATCCTCAAGGATGAAAACCTTGGCGAAGAACGGAGCATCTTCTCCTATGCCATCAAGAAAAGGGTTCTTCCCGTCTCCCCCAACTCCTTTTTTGCCTATTTGCAGGTCATCGTGCTCGGACTAAAAGGCCTACAGATAGAAAAATCGGCCAGGTATATTTTCCAGTCCCTGGCCCAGCTCCAGGGAGATTTAAGCCGTTTCAAAGGCGACTTCCAGATTCTCGGCTCTCATCTGAGTAATGCCAAAAGTAAATTCGACGATGCAGAGAAGCGGCTGGATAGATTCTCGGGAAAGCTGGAACTCGTGAGCGAAGAAAGGGCTGAACAACTTCCTGAGAAAAAACCCAAAAAGAAAAAATCCCCTTCCGCTTAACCTGCTATTTTCTCTACTTCTTTGACCTTATCAGGGCTGGCAATAAGAATAATGACATCATCTTCCTGAATGACTGTCTTATCTGAAGGATTAAAATCATGCTCCCCACTCTCGCTTTTTCTGATGGCAACCAGAAGAGCGCCCGTTCTCTCGCTTATTCTAGACTCCCCTACAGTTTTTCCAACCAAGGGGGAATCCTCTTCAATGGGAACTTCCTCAAAGCGAAAAACTTTTTCTCTATCACGGAGCATCATGTCAAGGAAATTAGCCACAGCCGGACGAATCATTTCCGAAACCATGCGCATACCACCGATAAACGCAGGAGAGATGACAGAGTTTGCACCGGCCTTCATGAACTTCTTGTGAGATTTCACGTCTATTCCTTTGGCAACGATTCTCATTCGAGGATTGAGGCTTCGGGCGGTAATGGTGATAAAAAGATTTGCTTCATCAGTGGGTAGAGACAGGAGTATTCCCTTTGCCCTCTCTATCCCCGCCGAGAGGAGGATATCATCTTCTGCAGGATCCCCATGGATGAAAAACCCGCCAGAGGAGGAAAGTTTATCTATTTTTTCTTTAGATGGCTCAACTATGACAAAATCTTTTTTAGTCAGGATAAGCTCCTGGATAATAGTCTGTGCCGTCTCATCGGAGCCACAGACAATGTAGTGGTTCTTAAGCTTTGATATTTCTTTCTCCATTCTTTTTCTCCCTAGAATGTTTTTCAACTCTCCTTCTACTATGAAGTGAGTAACAGACGTGACAACAAAAGCAATTGTCCCTAAGCTCATGATAATAAAAATAGAAGTAAATATACGGGCAGCCGGATTTGAACTGATATCGATGACTTCCTTATAACCTACCGTGGAAAGAGTGATGACAGTCATATAAATGCTGTCAATGATGGAACACTGACTCCCTCCAAAAAATTTAAAACCGGCTATTCCGATCAAAAAGACAATACCGAACACAATGAGAGAAACAAAAACCCTTTTTCTACTGCTCATATGTTTTCTTACACACTTTCGCTTTTTTCGAAGAAATAGGCACCCAGGACAATCATTATAGCAGAAAATATCGACATGACAATAAATGAGTGGTCCGGAAATCAAAATATCCGCATCGAAAAAGACATGTTACCCCAATTCTTCATAAGTTTTCAATAATTGGGGGTAGTAGCTATGGATTCCCGCTTCCGCGGGAATGACGATTGAGTGTACGTGTCTGTCATTCCTGCGAAAGCAGGAATCCAGTTAAGGGTCTCAAGCCAGCCCTTCACCAGCTTGTAGTACTTCTTCTCCACGTCAATCATCCAGGATAAATCTTCGCCTTGGCTGGCAAGATGGAAGTAGCGATCTTTAATATAGCCCTCGGGATATGAGAGGAAGCGGGTCTTTCCATAGATTTTTTTTAGGGCTTTCCATGTGCGTTCGAACTCATCAAAAACCAAACGAACCTCTCTTTTACCGGGAGCCCGCTCATCCTTGTCAGAGGAATCGCAACTCTGCAGAGCAAGAAGCAGCCTGGCATTATTAACCTGGAAAACATTGATAGCAAACCGGAATACAAGTAGATAACGATTGCGGCGTGCTTTCTTTCGAAGCTCTTCAAGCTGCAATTTGAGGCGCGGGTATCTCTTCATTTCTTCCCGGGCTGTATTAAGCCGCCCCTTATGCTTCTGACTCCATTTTCCCGGAGCATCAGGGTCAGGAAGGTCCAGCAGCTCCCCTATCCTGGAACGTCTTCCTTTCTCAATCAGAGCTTTATTCCAGAAGGAAACAGCTCTAAAAAGCTCAGCGTAAAGTTCGGTTGCCTTGATGCATTCAGGCCCGAACTCCCGCTGGAGGTAAGCGGTTTCATATTCCTTAAGGCTCCTTCCATCGGGATTCCAGCTGAACTCACCTGAAGCGATCAACCCTCTCCAGTATGTTTCCATGTGTGGGGATGCGTCGTCCCAGGCAGTACAGAGCATACCGTCAATTGCCTTTTCATCGGCCAGCTTTATAAAACTCTGGATAATGTTGACCCTGTCGTCCTGAGGAAGAAGAGGGTGGACATTCTGAGCTGCGGTGGCGATCCAGGCTTTAAGCCCCCTTTTTTTGAACCATTCCAGTGCCCTGATGTTGCCTTGTTGGCGGGCCAGAGTGTAATTCCAGCGCATATAAACACAGTTTTTTGGATACTGCTCAAGGACACTGTCCAGGATAGGTTCCCCCTTTTCCCAGAGTTCAGCGACCTTCTCAGGTTCAGAGTCACTCCACATGGTCTCCCAGAGTCCTGCATACTTGAATATCATATCATCCCAGAATATAGGTATGCGGTTATTCTTCTGTGCAAAATCGCAGACACGCTTGAGCCAGTAAAGGTTAAGAGCGAGTTTTCCTTCTTTTTCTGCTATAGCACGGCAGCGGGAGCATTGACCGATCTCCCCTATCTCGTCTCCGCCGACATGGAGGTAGCGGCTGCCCGGAGTGGCCTCAAAGGAATCCAGATAGAGGTCAAACAAAACCTCGTAGGTTCCCTCATCGGCCGGACAGAATGCCCACCGGCTTTCAGGATTTTCCCGAAGATGGGCATATTTTTCATGCTTGAGGATAAACGTGGCATGCCCCAAGCCCTGCACAAGGGGACTGATCTCGATATGGCGTCGTCGTGCGTACCTTGTAAGAGCAGCCATCTCGTCGATGCTGATGGATTGAGGGGCTCCGACAAGCGGACGGCGGCGGAAGCACAGCTTGTCTTCGAACTCAAAGATGATGGCATTTATCTTGTAGCGAGCAAGCCGGTCTACACTGTCGTAATAGTATTTCATCGTATCCAGGTGATGTTTGACATCGATGTGCGCAGCACGATAAGAGAGGCCCGGGTAGTCGGTTATCCTGCAGGGCGGAATGGACGTTCCTGTATCGCGGGCATCCTCATGAAGCTGCTCAAGGGTCTGAGATCCGTAAAAAAGGCCCGCTTCTCCCATTGAAGTGATCCTGACTTCGTTGTTCTGGATAAGAAGAACATAGCCCTCTTCGGATTGTGGAAGCGACCTATCTCGAGAGAGTGCAAGCATAAGAATTCCCTCGCCGCCGTTCTCTGTCTTAGGCAAACTGGCAAGAATCGGTCCCAAAACAGGGCGAGAGAAATCCCCTTTGATCCGGATAAATTTCAGAGCTCCAAATTCAAGCCCGGAACCACCGAGAAGCTCAACTTTGCGCGGCTGGGGGATAACCTTGAACGGAGCAGGGAGAGTATCGGCGTATGTCAGGGAAGCCATCCCCACAATCCCTACAATCCCCACAGTTAACAATATTTTAAATAGTGAGGAAATACATTTACTCATAATTGTTTCTCCTTATTCTTTAATTCTCCTCATTTTTCAATCAAGCCTTGTGACTCATATCGATCAAGTTGACCAATATCAATCGAGCCTTTTGGCTAATATCAATCAAGCCCTTTGGCTAATATCAATCAAGCCCTTTGGCTCAATTATGTTATTCAAACGGTCGGTTTTTATCAATCATTATTGACAATCGCAAAAGAAAGTTTTACAGTTCTGGCATTCACCGGTTTTAATCCAGATTCCATAGAAGGAGGGACATTATGGAAAGCATATACA
>DAOUYU010000149.1 GCA_030673995.1 Candidatus Aminicenantota bacterium | reverse complement strand
GATCCTGTCAAACTCGTGGCGCCCCTGATCGAATACCACAGGCTTTCAGTAAAACTCTACCGAAAAAATTTGAAGGTGAAGTGATGGAAAAATCAGACATGGTTTTTAAGAGGAACGCAAAGCCCGGGAAGAGACTCAAGTTCTCCAACCATTGCCTGACCTGCGGCGATCCGATTCCAGCAAACAAGGACTTCTGCGACAACGATATCTGCGAGAACAATTTCTACGACGATTCGGCATTGGAGAGAGACCTGGACGAGGCCCTGGCGGAGCAGGAGGAGTTAGAGAGGGAAGAGAAGAAATCAAAAGCCGGATTATTCGAGGTGAAAAATGGATAGAAAATTACCTCACATTGAAGAGCAGATATGCGCCCGGCTCCGCATAATGAAAAATTTTATTGTCAGCAGAACAGACTCTGTGCCGGTGGCGGAGGATATTTATGGCCATGCGGTGTTGAAGATATGGGAGAAAATCCGGAACGGGAAGTTCAGGGATGACGGCGGCTCAATCGACTCTTTCATGATGTGGTGTGCAATAGGTTCAATAGGCGATTACTACAGGAAGGAGAAGCGACTTAATCATTTTGCTCTTAACGAGTATGCCCACTACCACGGCATTTTCGCAAGAAACTCTGAGCGGGAATATGAAATAGCAATGGAGAACAGGCTGTTCATAGAGAAGGTGATAAGCATATTGAGTGCTGTTTGCAGAAAAATACTCATTCTTTTTTTATTCCAGAACATGAAACCATATGAGATTGGGGAGACATTGGACATGCCCCCTGGAACAGTCAGTGGGTATTTGCGTGGAATGAGGATTAAGTTTGGAAATCATTTTTGCCGAACAAGAGTGCGAAAAAAAGGAAAATTAAGCAAAAAGTCGGATTATAGAATGGATTATATAATGAGGAAAATCAATGGATAAGCTAGTAGAGGAGTTAAAATTCTGCATGGCAGAGAATAATTTGACCATAAAAGATGTAGCTATTTATGTCAGGAAAGACCCCAAAACAATCTGGCAATTCCTTCGAAAGAAAGTAAAGCCCCATGATAGAACCACTTACAGCATAAAAAAGCTTCTAGGAGAACTAGGGGATAATAAAGAATGAATCATGGAGGGGCAGAAAGAGCGGGAGAAAGGAGAGGCTATAACAGGGAGAGAAGGCTTTGATTGGCTCCCGAGCTCCCCTGCCCTCTTTTAAACTTATAGGAGGCAAAAAATGAAAGATATTAAAGAGGTAAAGTTGGGTGAAGTTTTACACGATGGGACAATATGTATTTTAATGGCTCGAAAACAGACTCTGGATAATAAGGACTGGTATATTTGCTTGGTTTTAAATCCTAGAGATGAGGTCTATTGCGTATCAAGGATGATGGATGCGGAAGATATGTTGTTCGGCAAGTATAGTCCAGATTTCATGGAAGCTATTAAGTGGTTCTTAGACCATTTTGATATGTCAGTGAGAAGGAAAAGGAGGAAAGATGAAAAGAAAGCATAAAGGAATCTATTTTCTCGATTTGGCCGACAACGGCTATTGGCTGATTAAGAATGAAGCCGGTTATAGAGAATGTATAGGAGTTGGAGATGAAGGAAAAAAAAAGGCAGTTAGAAAAATCGAAAGATTAAATAAAAAAGAAAAAGAGCATTCGTACAAGCGATATGCTATCTCCCCAGAATATCAGCACGCAATGATTGAAGTCTACCTCGATGCAGTAGAGGACCTTATAAAAGAACTCAGCAACGCGATAGAGAAGGTTAAATCTAATTTAACCAGAAGGATAGATAATTTAAGAAACGAACGTGAAGAACGAGAGAGTAAAGAAGCGGCCGGGTAGCTCCCCTCGCCAGGGATGCGCTCCTTCCGCGGAGGTAAGACATACGATGGCGAATCCACCGCGGATAATGGCAGAACTAAGGAATTGTACACCTCCCCCGGCCGCTTTATGGCATAGATAGAGGAGTTAAAAAGCACTTTTAATTTTAAAAGTACTCAAAATGAATAAACAGACAACGATAAAACTCGGAGAGAAGGAGTGAGCAGTGAAAAAAAAGACCTTGGACTTTCAGCGTGAAAGTCCAAAATTACCAACCCTCTTAGACCTCGGAAAAAAATGAATAAATCACCCGCTTTCCAGTTTTACCCGAAGGACTTTCTTATGGACGATAAAGTTGCTGTCATGAACTTGGAACAGATCGGAGCCTACATTAAACTGCTGTGCTATTGCTGGAATAATAACGGATTACCCAATGACCAGGAAGAACTCAAACAGATGTGTGGCCACCCAAAAAATTGGGACAAGATATGGAAGAAAGTCGGTAAATGTTTTTATGTGAAGGGTGGTTCAAATAAAACGAAGGATGGTTCAATTACTGAGTACCAAAGTGGTGGAAAACTATTCAATAAAAGGCTCGATAAAGAGCGAAAAAAGCAAGAATATTGGAAAGAAAAATCAAAACAAGGCGGAATAAAAAGCGGGAAAACTAGGCGGAATAAGGCTAAAACGAAGGGTGGTTCAAATAAAACGAAGGATGGTTCATATACAACGAAGGGTGGTTCGCATTTGGTTGAACCAAATGGCAACCATTCTGTCTCTTCTTCTCCTTCTTCTATTATAAAAGAAGTATGTTCGGAAAAGCATTCCGAACTTGCCGCTTTAATGGAATCCAAAATCAAAGAAAGGCTCCCTCGGCACAAATTCACGGGAAAACAATATCTTAAAGAATGGGCGAATGTATTTAGGATCATGGAAGAGAAAAAAGAGGCGACAATAAGCGAGATCCAAGAGCTGATAACTTGGATATATAAAGATGATTTTTGGTACAAGAACATCCTCTCGGCAGAAAAATTCAGGAAGCAGTTCGGAACACTGTGGGAACAGATGAGAGACGACAAGAAAAAAAGGGGGGTTCAAACCCGAGAGGAATTTAATGCCATGCAGAAAAAGGCGCTGGAGGGAAAATGATTGATACTGAAAGAGCAATCCTGGCAATCGCAATCCAGTGTCCAGAGCATATGGAGACCGTTCTGATGAATTGCGACGATGGATTCTTTAAATGGCCGGAGAACCAACGGATATTCGAGACGATCAAAGACCTGCACGAGGGTAAGAGCCTCACCGACTGGGAAACAATCACAGACCTATTGAAAGGCGAGATATCCGCCTCTTGGTTTATATCGATGCAGGATACACTCAAGGGAAGCTATCCGATGGGCATTGAAAATCTATTGTTGGAGAAGATTAAACTTGTCAAAGAGGATAAGGCAAAGAGGGCGATACTCGCTGAGATAAATAAAGAGCTACTGGGTCATACGCCCAATTTCGACAGATTACAGGCACTGGTCGATAAAGGTAAAGTCATTAAGTTTGCCCAGGAGGCGGCGGACTTCCAGACTGCGTACGATGCCTATGTTGACTGGAAGGAACGGCGGCCGACCAATATAACGACCGGATTCCCGACTTTTGATAATCTCTGCGACAACTTCGACTTTGGGGAGATAATCACAATAATGGGGCGTGAGATCACCGGGAAAACCTTTTGCGCCCTTAATATACTGGAACGCCTCTTGGATCATGTGACGGACAAGATAGGCTTCTTCTCGTTGGAGATGTCGAAGGCGGCGATAACCGAGCGGATGATGCAGTTGTTCTACGGGCTTTCGAGATGGGAACTGAAGCGGAAAAGGGACGTCAACGAACTGGACGAGAAGCCGTTCTTGGAGAAATACGAGAGCCTCAACGTTTACAGCCGTGTCTATACCGTCCGAGAGATTGAATGGCTGGTCAGAAGAGACGGGCTGAAGATAGTTTTCATTGATTTTCTCCAGCTGATTAAAGACGACAGCGGGCGAGGTCTATACGAGCAAGCCTCTAATAGCATGAGGGAGATAAAGGAGTTGGCGAAAAACAATGAGGCGGTGGTCTTCCTCCTGTCGCAATTATCGAGAAAGTCCGAGGGGCCGTGGGCAAAGGTGGAGCTCGGTATGGCAAGGGACAGCGGCCACATCGAACAGGATTCCGACTTTATTTTTGGCATCTGGGACCCGTGGCTGGAAGACGGGGCAGATCAGGAATGGGAAAGCAAGATTATGCTAAAGCTGATTAAGAACAAAAGGGGGATGACTAGGGGAATAGAGTGCAGGCGCGACAAGTCGACGGGGAAACTCTATGAATTGGAGATAGAGCGAGGATAAATTATGAACGAAGAAAAAGTCTTTGCGCCAACAAAGAAACCCAGGACTTCCGGGTTTATCCATATCGGCGAGATCATTCCCGGAGTTTTGAGGGATATTGAAGGGAGAATCGAGGAGAACGCAAAAAGACAAAAACGAAATAATTTCGCTTTTGGAAAATATAAATAATATAAATATTTATGATGCTTATAT
>DAOUYU010000038.1 GCA_030673995.1 Candidatus Aminicenantota bacterium | reverse complement strand
TACGGTTTCAATCTTCCCAACCCAGATGCTCCTTTACAGTTTGAGACAATCTCAATGAACAGCCCGGTGAAGCTCTCCGCTCTCTCTAAAGCTCTGGGGCTGAAAGAGGAAGAGCTGAATTCCATCAATCCTGAACTCCGTCGCCAATCCACTCCAAACTATGAATACACCTTGAAAATCCCGCCCGGCTACCGGGAGAGAGTTTTGATCGCTTTAAATTCTCTTCCAACCTGGATTCCTCCAGAGACGACCTACGTCCTGCATTATGTGCGAAGAGGAGAGACTCTCTCAGGAATTGCCCGTCGATACAGGACATCTATCTCTTCCATTGCCCGGTTGAATCGCCTGCGTCGTATCAACCTCATCACGCCCGGACAGAGGCTTAGGATTCCAACTCGAGCCACAAGAATAAATGTTTCTCCTCGTCCAGTCAGGAATCTTATAAGAGAAGGAGAAAAACCCATTTATGTTGTAAGGCGAGGTGACTCTCTTTACAAAATCGCCAACTCTTTTAAGACGACAGTGGAAAAGATAAAAAGGGACAACAATATCCAGAGCGACATCCTGAATGTGGGGCAGAAGCTCGTGATCCAGACCGAAAAGCCTGAAGGAGCAGCAGCTTATACTGTTAAATCCGGTGATACTCCTCTTGAAATTGCCCGTAAATATGGAATGGACCTTACAACTTTACTCGATATAAACGGCCTGAGTTATAGGTCCAAAATATATCCCGGCCAGGAACTCTGGATTATCTCGAAGAATTCTAAATACTAAGCCTTTGCTTTCTTTGCCTTGGCCTCTTTCATTTTTTCCTTTATGTCTTTCTTCTTTCCTTTCTTCTTATATTCTGTGCCGATGAGTTCAAGGATTGCCATATCAGCGCCATCTCCGGCTCTTGGTCCGATCTTCACAATCCTAGTGTATCCGCCCGGCCTTTCACTGAAGCGAGGACCGATTTCATCGAAAAGTTTTTTCACGACAGTCTTTTTATATATGAACCTGAGGGTTTGGCGTCTTGCATGAAGAGTATTCTTCTTGGCTAAAGTGATCATTTTTTCGGCCAGAGGCCTTGTTGCTTTTGCCTTGGCCAAAGTCGTCCTCATACGTTCTTTCTCCAGGAAGGAAGTCACAAGATTACGCAGCAGAGCACGCCTCTGAGCGGTGTTTCTCCTTAGCCTCTTACCCTTGACAAGATGCCTCATTCAACCTCCTCTTCCTTCTCTTCCTTTTTTTCTGACTCAATTTTCTCTAATAGCTTGGGATGAAGGTCTATGTTGAGCCCCAAGCCTAATTCCTGGAGAGTCTCTTTGATCTCAGTCAATGATTTGCGGCCAAAATTCTTTGTCTTCAAAAGATCGTCTTCGCTTTTCTGAACCAATTCACAGATCTTTTCTATCCCGGCTGCTCTGAGACAGTTGTTGGACCTGACCGAAAGTTCAAGATGATCTATAGATTTTGACAGAATATCTACCTGAGAGAAATATGGGATTTCTTTTTTCGCAGCCACCTCTTCTCTTTCTATTGGTTCATCGACGATTTTAATAAAAATGACCAGATGATCTCTCATCAGTTTAGCAGCTTGAGCTAAAGCATCCGCTGGAAAAATAGCTCCAGAAGTCCAGATTTCCAGGTTTAATTTTTCATAATCGATTCTTTTTCCCACTCTTGCCGGTTCAACCCGGTAGTTTACTTTTTTTACGGGAGAGTGAGAAGAGTCGAGGGGAATATAATCTACACTCAAATCTTTATCAAAATTTTGATCAGCAGGTAGATAACCCCTGTTATTCTTAACAATCATCTCTATATCTAAGTTTCCATCTTTATCAAGGGAAGCAACGTGGACATCTTTATCCAGTATCTCAATATCAGAATCATGAACAATGTCAGATGCTTTTGCCTCTGCCGGACCCTTTTTTTTCAGGGTCATTATCTTCACCTCACTTCCCATGAGTTTCAACGGAACACTTTTCAAATTCAGGACGATATTCGTTACATCTTCTACCACTCCAGGAATGGTTGAGAACTCATGGAGAACACCGTGAATCCGAACAGAAGTAACTGCGGCTCCTGTTATAGAAGAAAGCAGAATTCTCCGCAAAGCATTTCCTACTGTAATACCATAACCTCTTTCAAAAGGTTGGGCTGAGAAGCGGCCGTATGTCTCTGTTAAAGTTTCATAATCACATTCAAGGTATTTCGGCCTTTGAAAACCTGTTTCTATCATACTCCCTCCTTATGGGATTCCATTGCTGTCAAATTTAGTCACCATGGCAACAGATAAATCTTCGTATTTCCATTGTCCCGAATAAAATTTTATTTCGAATAAAGCTCAACCACCATATGTTCCTCTACAGGAAAAGTGATATCTTCACGAGTAGGAAAAGACAGAATTTTAGCATTCATCTTCTCCCAGTCAACGTCTATCCAGCCTGGAACAGCTTTGTCTTTATTCGATCCAACAATGGCCTTCAGCTCTTCATGTTTTTCCGACTTATCTCTAAATGAGATAATATCATTTTTGTTCACTTGAAAAGATGGGACATTGACCTTCCAATCATTAACTCGGAAGTGCCCATGCGTAATCAACTGGCGAGCATGAGCTCGAGAGTAAGAAAATCCAGAAATAAAAATAACATTATCCAGTCTCTTCTCAAGCATGACCAAGAGGTTTTCTCCCGTTATACCTTTCTTTTTTTCGGCTCTCTGGAAGAAGAGACGAAATTGTCTCTCGGACATGCTATAATACCTCTTCAGCTTCTGCTTCTCCCTGAGCTGAAGACCATACCCCAGTATCCTCCTCCTTGCTCTTCCATGTTCTCCTGGGGGATAAAGCCTCCGCTCAATCGGACATTTCCCACTCAGACACTTGCTTCCCTTTAGAAAAAGCTTAGTTCGCTCTGCCCGGCAGAGGCGGCAAACGGGTTCTCTGTACCTTGACATCTCTTTCTCCTTAAACCTTCTACTTTCTAGACTCTCCTTCTCTTTCTAACGCGACAACCATTATGGGGAATCGGAGTAACATCTCTAATCGATTTTATCTCCATACCCTCTACCTGGAGAGCACGGATCGCCGACTCTCTTCCAGAACCTGGGCCCTTCACTCTCACATCAACATACCTTACCCCAAATTCTCGTGCCTTGGCTGAAGCCTCTTTTGCAGCCAGCTGGGCTGCAAAAGGAGTTCCTTTCCGGGCTCCCTTAAAACCCGCTGTACCTGCGCTGGCCCAACATAATGTGCTTCCCTGCTGGTCTGTAATGGTAATGATCGTATTATTGAAATTGGATTGAATATACGCCACTCCAAATCCTATATCCTTCCTCACCTTTTTTTTTCTGGTCTTTCTCTTTGCTTTCGGCATTTAAAACTCCCTACCTGATTTTGGCCTTCTTCACCGAATGACCTCTAGAACCCTTCCTTGAACGAGCATTCGTTTTTGTCCTCTGACCTCTTACCGGCAGCCTTCTCATGTGCCGCATCCCTCGATAGCTTCCAGTATCGACCAGCCTTTTAATATTCAAGGTGATCTCTTTTCTCAGGTCTCCTTCAATTTTCTCTCTTTTCTCGATGATTTGACGTATTTTTTTGATTTCTTCTTCACTTAAGGCTTTTACTTTCTTATCCTTATCTATTTTAGCTTCCTGGAGGATCTTATTCGACTTAGAACGCCCAATGCCAAAAATATAAGTCAATCCAATCTCTACCCTTTTTTCGGGGGGAAGTGTGATTCCTGCTATTCTTGCCATTTTTACCTCATTCAACCTTGCTTTTGTTTATGCCTCGGATTGGAGCAGATAACCCGGAGGATTCCCTTCCTCTTGATTATTCGGCAATTCCTGCACATTTTTTTTATTGATGCTCTGACCTTCATCTTCTTCTTTCCTTCATTTGAAACGATAGGTGATTCTTCCCTTTGTTAAATCGTAAGGAGAAAGCTCGAGAAGCACTTTATCCCCGGGAAGAATACGGATAAAATGCTTACGCATCTTCCCTGATATATGGGCTAAAATGACATGTTTGTTAGCCAGCTCCACACGAAACATGGCATTTGGAAGTGTCTCTAAAACAGTGCCTTCCGTCTCATAAATATCCTGCTTAGGCATGCTGGCTCTCCTTGAAACAAAGGAATCTCTCATCTTTTTCATCGAACAAGCTTAAAATTTCCGCTCCTTCTTGTGTAATCGCCACGGTATGCTCATAATGAGCGGAGAGGCTTTTATCCCTGGTTACAGCTGTCCAACTGTCATCCAGGATCTCAACATTCCAATCTCCTACGGCGATCATCGGCTCTATGGCCAAAACCATGCCCGGTTTTATCTTCGGTCCTCTCCCGGGCGAGCCGAAATTGGGAACTTGAGGCTCCTCATGGAGAGAGAGACCGATGCCATGGCCAACAAAAGTTCGAATGACCGAAAATCCTTCCGCTTCCACATAATTCTGGATAGCAAAAGAAATATCTGATATCCTTTTTTCTGGCTTCATCTGTTCCAGACCCTTGTAAAAAGCCTTCTCGACTGTCTCCACCAGCGTTCTTGCTCTTTCACTTATTTTTCCCACGGGATAGGTTACTGCTGCATCTCCGTAATAACCATCACATAAAACTCCAAAGTCAAGGCTTGCGATATCCCCTTCTTGAAATTTTCGAGAAGAGGGAATACCATGTACAATTTCCTCATTGATTGAGGTACAAAGCGAGGAAGGATATCCCCGGTAACCTTTAAAAGCCGGAATAGCTCCCATTGCCCTAGTTCTCATCTCAGCATATTCATCCAATTCTTTTGTTTGAACTCCTGGTTTTATCATTTTCTTGAGCTCTGCCAATATTATTGCCACAATCTGGTTGCTGTTTCTGATTGCGCGAATTTCTTTCTCACTATAAATAATCATCTCGCAGCGTCCACTTCTCCTTGCAGGATTATATCTCTGTCCAGGATTGAAGAGATCTCGTCGAATATCGCCTCGATCTTTCCTTCACCATCAATCCTGTGATAGATTTTCTTTTCCTTATAATAGCCTATAAGAGGTTCAGTCTGTCTGTGATAAACCTTCAAACGCTCTTTGATCACTCCGGGTCTGTCATCCTGTCTCTGGATGAGCTTTGACTGACAAATATCACATGATCCATCTTTCTTCGGATGACGGGCCAAAAGATTATAAACGGCACCGCAACGGAAGCAAACCCTTCGTGCCGAAAGCCTTGAAATCAAAGCTTTCTCTGTCAAAGAGATATCCATCACTATTTCCGCACGATTTCCTTCCATCTCTTCCAATCTTTGAGCCTGAGATACGTTGCGGGGAAAACCATCCAGAATATAACCCTTGCGGCAGTCCGGGCGGAGGATTCTTTTTTTGACCATCTCGACCACAATATCGTCGCTTACTAATTCACCTCGATCCATCGTGGCTTTTGCCTCTTTCCCTAAGGGAGTCCCTTCCTGAACTTCAAGGCGGAGAATGTCTCCCGTTGAAATTTTGGGGTAGCTGTATTTTTTTCCAAGAAGGTCTCCCTGTGTCCCTTTACCAGAGCCAGGAGGGCCAAGCAAAATAACTCTCATCCCCTTCTTCCTCGTATTCGACCGCGCCGCATGAATCCGTCATAGTGGCGCATGACCAACTGGGCTTCGATCTGCTGCATTGTATCCATAGCCACGCCGACAACGATAAGAATCGATGTCCCACCGAAATATATTTCCATGTTCAATCCCTGAGTGAACCATTGAGGCATGTTTGCCTCTAAGAAGGCTCCTATAAAAGGAAGGGTGTGGATTTTAAATCCCGTGATTATGAATTCAGGAAACATGGCAATAGCAGCCAGATAACAGGATCCAACCAGAGTGATCCGGGATAGAACACCGTCTATAAAATCAGAGGTGTTTCTTCCCGGTCTTATTCCCGGTATAAATCCGCCGTATTTTCTCAGATTGTCTGCGACATCGGAAGGATTGAATATGATAGAAACATAGAAATATGTGAAGAAAATGATTGCAGTTATGTAGAGCAGCACATACAGAGGCATACCCGGATTAAACTGTTCAGCGAGGCGAACGAAAAATTGAAGCTGGATAAACCTTGACATGGTTGCAGGAATGGTGATGACGGACGCAGCAAAAATGATGGGAATAACACCTCCGGTGTTCACCTTAAGAGGAAGATGGGTACTCTGGCCTCCGTAGATTTTACGCCCTATCACTCTTTTGGCATAAGAGACCGGGATTCTCCTCTGTCCTCTCTCAACAAAAACGATTACGGCATTAAGCCCAAGCATTATGGCCGCCAGAATAATGACTCTGATAATACCATAAGAACCACTTGTTAACCCTTTTACAACGCTCTGAATATTCCGCGGAACATTAACCACAATCCCGGCAAAGATTATCAGGGAAATGCCGTTTCCGATTCCGCGCTCGGATATCTGCTCTCCAAGCCACATGACAAAGATAGTCCCTGTGGTTAAGGTCAGGATTGTTAAAAATATAAACCCTAATCCAGGATTAGGAACAATGGGTGCTCCGCTGATGGGACTAACCTGGGTTGTCAGCCACCAGCCAATAGCCCCGGACTGGATCGAGCAGATGACGATGGTCCCATAACGGGTGTACTGGGTGATTTTTTTTCTTCCGAGCTCCCCTTCCTTGGATAATCGCTCCAGGTAAGGCCAGACGACCTGAAGCAACTGGAGGATGATGGAAGCACTGATATAAGGCATTATCCCCAGAGCAAAAATAGTCATTTTAGACATATTCTGTCCAGAGAAAAGATCGATAAATCCTAAAATCGATCCCCTCATGCTCTCCCAGAACTCCTTTAGCGCATCGGGGCTGACTCCCGGATTAGGAATCTGCCACCCGATACGGTAAACGGCTAAAAGAGCCAAAGTAAAAATGACCCTTCTTCTCAGTTCAGGAATAGAAAAAATGTTTCTGATGCTTTCTAACATTATTTACTTCCGATAACTACGACTTTTCCTCCCGCTTTCTCAATTTTCTCTAAAGCGGAGCGAGAGAATTTATGGGCATGGATTGTCCTGGATGAGGAAATTTCGCCTCTTCCCAGAATCTTGACTCTCTCCGATTCTTTCTTGATAATGCCAGCTTCTTTCAAATCCTTGAGTTTAACCACTTTTTTAGTGATCTTCTCCAACCGGTCAAGGTTGACTTCGCTGTATTCTTTTCTAAAGATATTGGTAAAACCTCTTTTTGGAAGCCTGCGATGAAGGGGCATCTGTCCCCCTTCAAATCCTCTCTTGCTTGAATATCCGGAGATGGACTTTTGACCTTTTGAGCCCCTGCCAGATGTTTTGCCCATACCGGAACCAGGTCCTCTGCCAACTCTCTTCCTGCTCTTTCTGGATCCTTTAGCCGGATGAAGATTGCTCAAGTTCATTATTTCTCCAAAATCTCCACTTCCAATAGATGAATGATTTTATTTATCATTCCCCGGATCTCAGGACAGTCTTTACGGATCACTTCGGAATCAACCTTCCTCAATCCGAGTCCTTTCACCACTTCCCGCTGTTTCTGTGGACGCCCGATGAGGCTTCTAACGAGTTTTACTTTCAACATTCCTTTTCCTGCTGGCTTGGTTCTCAAGGCTTTCGCCTCCGGTTTTGCCTTCTGAGGAGTTTTCTTGGGTCCTTCACCTCTTACTGCCATATCATTTCCTTATCTCTTCCTCTAACTTTTGAAACCTGTTCGGGATTCCTCAATTTCTTTAAGGCATCCATTGTAGCATGGGCGACACTTATAGGATTACTGCTCCGGATAGATTTGGTCAAAACATCTTTTATTCCAGCCAGCTCCATGATTATTCTTACAGCGCCGCCAGCGATAACTCCTGTTCCCTTTGCTGCTGGCCGGAGGATGACAACTCCTCCTCCGTGCACACCTCTTATTAAGTGGGGAATCGTCGTATCAACAAGAGGGACTTCAATCACTTTTTTCTTCGCATCTTCTACAGCCTTGGATATGGCTTGAGGAACTTCCCGGGCTTTTCCTTTACCAATCCCGACCTGGCCATTCTCAGTTCCAACAGCCGCCAGTGCTGAAAAGCTGAGATTCTTTCCTCCTTTGACAACCTTGGTGACCCTTCGAATGGAGATCACCTGATCTTTTAATTCGATTTCCCGTTCTTCCTCTTCTACTTTCAATTCCTCGTCAGCCACTCTTTTTCCTCCTTAAAGTGTCCTTTAAAAAATGATGCCTTCCTTTCTTACAGTATCAGCCAAAACTTTGATACGTCCATGGTAGGGATAAACTCCCCTGTCAAAAATTATTTTCTCGATCTTCTTCTGTTTCAACTTTTTCGCCAGTATGATACCCAATGCCTGAGAGGCCTTTGTATTCTTAAAATTTTTATTTTTTTCCTTAAATTCTTTTCCTGAAGTAGAGGTAGAAATCAAAACATGACCATTATCGTCATCAATAACCTGAGTGTATATATAGCGGTTACTCTTGAATACATAAACTCTTGGTCTTTCAGAGGTTCCTCTGATTTTCTTCCGGATTCTCTTTCTTATACGCTCTTTGGCCTTCATTTTTAATTGAACTTTATCTTTATACATCACTCACCACCGCTGCTTTTCGTTCTTTTTTAATCAAACGCTCACCAACATAACGAATCCCTTTCAGTTTATAGGGATCCGGCCTGCGAAATCGGCGAATCTCTTCTGAAACTTGACCGACTCTCTGTTTGTCTATCCCTTTTACGGTAAAAAGAGTCGGTTTTTCCATGACGATTTCAATATCATCCGGTATATCATAGATAACTGGCTTGGAATAGCCCAAATTCAATTCGAGCCTGTTTTTATCGACTTTAGCTCGGTATCCAACTCCCACTATTTCAAGCTGTTTGGAAAAACCAGCAGAGACACCCATAGCTGCATTGTAAGCCAGGCTCCGGCTCAAACCATGATTGGAACACTGCTCTTTGGAATCATTTGACCTGGCCAATATAAGCTGGTTATCGCTGAGGTCGGCTTTAATCCCAGGAAGTAAGGGAGAAGACATCTTTCCCTTAGGCCCTAAAAATTCTATCTTTTCTTGCAAGATATTGACCTTAACTCCCTCTGGCAAAACAACAGGTTGCTTTCCTACTCGAGACATCTTACATTCCTTTTCTCTTAAAACTTACCAGATATAACATAAAATCTCTCCTCCAACTCCCAGTTTTTCACACTTCTTTCCAGTGGCAATTCCTTCTGAGGTAGACAGGATCACAATTCCCATCCCTCCGATAACCTTGGGTATGGAGTCACTGTTGCAGTATGCCCGACAACCTGGGCGGCTTATTCTCTGAAGCCCGGAAATAACGCTATCATAATCCTCAGTGTATTTGAGAGCAACATTCAATATTCCCTGCTTATTATCGTCTGTAACCTTAAAGTTTCTAATATACCCTTCCTCCTTTAAAATTTTCGCTATCTCAACCTTCATGCGGGAAGAAGGAATACTCAATTCTTTCTTTTTAACTTGGATAGCATTTCTTATCCTAGTCAGCATGTCAGCAATAGGATCTGTTAAACTCATGATCTCATCCTTTCACGTTTACCATGAAGCTTTTACTATTCCTGGTATTTCACCCTTTAAGGCTAATTCTCGGAAGCATAATCGACACATATCAAACTTCCTGTAGTATCCTTTGGAACGTCCGCATATTCGACATCGACTCTTTCTTCTTGTTGCGTATTTTGGCTCTTTTAAATATTTTGCCATGGATGATTTTCTCGACATCTTTCCTTCCTTATCAAGCCTCTCCGAAAGGCACCCCTAATTTATCTAACAGGGCATAAGCCTCTTTGTCATTCTCGGCAGAGGTAACGATAGTGATATTCATGCCTCGCTGTCTTTCCACTTTTGTATAATCTATTTCTGGAAAGACGAGTTGGTCCTTGATTCCCAGCGTATAATTCCCACCACCATCAAAAGATCGGGGAGAAACACCCCTGAAATCTCGCACACGAGGGAGAACAATGTTGACCAAGCGATCAAAAAATTCATACATTCTTTTGCCCCGTAAAGTAACATAACATCCGATGGCATGCCCTTTACGAAGCTTAAAAGTTGAGATAGACTTCTTTGCCCTTCCTACTGCCGGCCATTGACCGGTAATAAGGCTCAACTCTTTTTGGGCAGTATCTAAAAATTTAATATTCTGGATGGCATCCCCTGCACCCATGTTTAAAACGATTTTTTCAAGCCTCGGAACAGCCATCTTGTTATTTATAGAAAGCTCCTTCCGAAGTTCCGGAATAATCTTTTTTTTATACTTTTCCAAAAGACGACTCATTTCTTTTCCCTCTTATTGCTTCTCCAAGTTTGCCTCGCACTTGCTACAGCTTCTTATTTTGCTTCCGTCCTCCAGCCTTTGATTCTTTACCCTCACTCCTTGAGCACATTCTGAGCAATAAAGCATCAAATTCGAAACGTGTATGGGAGCCTCTCTCTCCACAATTCCGCCCTGAATGTTCTTACTCCGGTCAGGACGTATAAATTCCTTGACAAAGTTGACCTTTTCGACAACAGCTCTTTTTTTCTCAGGCAAAACTTTCAAAACCTTTCCTGTTTTTCCTTTATCTTTCCCATTGGTCACAATGACAACATCATTTTTCTTTAATAGTATCTTGTTCATCATAGAACCTCCGGAGCAAGAGAAATGATCTTCATGAACTTTTTCTCTCTTAATTCTCTCCCCACCGGGCCAAATACTCGAGTCCCTATGGGTTCTCCCTGGCGGTCTATGATAACTGCAGCATTATCATCAAAACGGATATAGGAACCGTCTTTGCGTCGAACCTCCTTCTTTGTCCGGACAATGACTGCCCGTACAACATTTCCTTTCGGAATCTTACTTTCAGGTTCAGCTTCTTTCACCGTTGCCGAGATGATATCTCCGATAGAGGCGGTTTTCCCGATTCCTCCTCCCAAGGGAGTGATGCATAAAATTCTCCGAGCGCCAGAATTATCAGCGACTCTAAGCATGGTTTCCGTCTGTATCATTCTTCCTTTTCCTTGATCTCCTTCTCTGCCTCGCTGGGAGATAATCCCACAATCTCCTGGATCCGCCAGCATTTTCTTTTGCTTATAGGCTTTGTCTCTATGATTCTCACAACATCTCCAACCTTACATTTTTCATATTCATCATGGACAAGAAATTTCTTTTTCTTCTTTATGATCTTTTTATACAAAGGATGCCTAACAGGCCTTTCAACAAGAATAGTGGCTGTTTTTTTCAGCTTATTGCTGATCACAACACCGACCTTAGTTGTTTTTCTTCCCTGAAGATTTTCCATTCTCTATTTCTTCCCTTCTTTATTTTCTCTTAAAAGAGTTTTTATCCTTGCTATATCTTTTTTAATTTCTTTGAGCCTCATTGTATTTTCCAACTGCCCCAATTCATGTTGGAATTTCAATTTAAAAAACTGGTCTTTCAACTCGGTTTCTCTATTTCCCAACTCATCCTTTGATAACTCTCTTAATTCTCCGATTTTCATCTCAGCTCCCTGCTCTTTCTGGAAACAAATCTAGTTCTTATCGGGAGTTTGAAGGCAGCAAGCCTCATAGCCTCTTTGGCTGCCTCTTCAGGCACTCCCTCTAGCTCATATAGAACTCTCCCTGGCCTGATCACATCCACCCAGTACTCAGGATCTCCTTTTCCTTTGCCCATCCTCACTTCTGTTGGCTT
>DAOUYU010000025.1 GCA_030673995.1 Candidatus Aminicenantota bacterium | reverse complement strand
GCCAGGTCTTGCAAAGTTATCACTCCTCCCTTATCTTTGACTGCCTGGACAATCTTCCTGGCTATCTTCCCTGTGTAAAATTCATCTACGCCTTTTAAAGCTATGGTTTTGAAGGTTTGAGCTAAGTCTGGATTTCGAAACCGCTCCCCAGGCTCATAGGGGAAGCCCTTGTTGAGATAACAGGTCAGCTCCCCAGCATTCAGGATGAGTTTTTCGTATTCGTCCTTGTTGATTAAGCTAAAGGTTTTACTCACAAGGAATCCTTCTTCTGCAAGGGACAGGGCCCTTTGCATGACTTCGGACAGCTTTTTTGTCCCGTATGTATTGAGTGCATGGGTCCATCCAGCCAGGGCACCGGGAACAGCCACAGCCAGTCCCTGAGTTTTTGTTTTCCCTTCTTCATCGAATATTTCTGGCGAAACCTGAGATGGAGCTTTTTCCCTGAAATTTAAAACAATCACCTTTCTCTCTGAAGCGATGTAGACAACCATAAATCCCCCGCCCCCTATTCCGGAAGCAAAGGGTTCACAGACATTCAGAGCGAACGCAGTCGCCACTGCTGCATCGACGGCATTTCCTCCTTTTCGAAGCATTTCAAGGCCTGCTTCTGCTGCTAAAGGATGGGCAGCAACAACCATTCCTTTCCGTCCGATAAAATCGAAAGGCTTATGGCGGTCAGCAGGAGGTATAGGGATTTTTAATTCTCTGAGTCGACAAGAAAAGGCAGTGATCAATAAGATAGCAGTCAAAAGGGGAAGGAATTTATTTTTAAAGAACTTAATTTTCTTCTTCCTCAAAGTTTTTCTCCTCATCGAGAATTTTTGAAATCTCCTCTGGAGTTGGGAGATCCATGATATTGTTAAGCCCAAAGTGGGTTAAGAATTTATTCGATGTCCTGTAGATCAATGGATTCCCAGGGCTCTTTTTCCTCCCTACGATTTTGATCATTTTTTTCTGGAGAAGGGTTTTTAATGTCTGTGAGGAATCGACTCCCCTTAAGGCAGGGATTTCAGCCAGCGTTATAGGCTGGTGATAGGCGATGGCAGATAAAGTCTCCATGGCTGCAGATGAAAGCTTGTTTTTTCTCTCTATCCTGAGAAGTCGTTTTATCCATGTGTCATGTTCGGATTTTGTTGAGAAAAGATAACCTCCTGCAGCCTGGATGATTTGGATTCCTCTCTCATCTGAAGCGTAACTCTCCAGAAGCTCTTTGATTGCCTGGTCGATATCTTCTTCTGGGAATTCTGTCAGTACGCTCTTGATTTTCTCTAATGACAGCGGCTCCAGGGAGATAAAAATCATAGATTCCACGACTTCTTTCAGGCGCTCTTTCATCAGGTTCTCTTCGCAGGAGCCTTATCTCGAAGCCAAACTTTAATTGGCTGGAAGTGACTTTTTTGTAACGCTATGACTATTCTGGATTTGATGAGTTCCAGAAGAGCGAAAAAAGAAGCAAGAGCTTCTTCAAAAGATTCCTGCTCGTAAAAATAATCAAAAAAGTCGAGGAAGGAATTTTCCTCAAAAACAGCCAGTATTTCCTTGATCTTCTCTTCTATTGAAAATTCCTTTCCTTTTATGATTTGGGCCTCTTCCTTTTCTTTTCGTTTCATGAGGGTAAAAAAGGATTCAGCTAAACTGAAAAGCGATACTTCCAGGGAATCCATCTCTTTTTCAAAATATTGAAAGGGAATAGACGCTCTTTTCCACTTCTGAAGTTCTTTTTCTTCTTTCTCCTTTAAAAGGAGACTCGCTGCTTTTACCTTTTGATAATCAAGGAGCCGGTCCACGAGAACTTGGCGGGGATCTCTTTCATCTTCAATTGGTATTTCGCGCGGAAGAAGCATCTGAGATTTGATGTAGATGAGGAGTGCGGCTATAAGGAGAAATTCGGCTTCTCTGTCGAGATTTATCCTTTCCTTTTGGTTGAGGTATTCCAGGTATTCTTTGGTGATTGTAGCCATAGGAATATCATGGATATCGATTTTTTTCTTTCTTATCAGAAAGAGAAGGAGGTCCAGTGGTCCCTCAAAAACCTCGAGCTTCACTTGATAGGATGGCGAATTTTCCATAGGAATCGAATGACGTTTATTTTAAAAGCCGATAGCAGATCTTACCTCTTCCATGGTTTTCTGGGCGACTTGACGTGCTTTCTTGTTACCTTCTTCCAGAATTTCCCAAACAAGGTTGGGATTTTTCTCGAATCTTTTCCTTTGCTCCCTGTAAGGAGCAAGAATATTGAGGATGCTCTCGATAGCAACCGCTTTACAGTCCAAACAGCCTATCTCGGCAGTCCGACACCTTTGGGCCAGTTCATCTCTTTTTTCCTTGGCTACAAAAGCTCTGTGCAATGTATACACAGGGCAGTCATCTGGAATACCTGGGTCTGACCTTCGTTTGCGCCTGGTGTCGGTCATCATGGTTTCGATTTTTTTTCGAATGAGTTCCGGTGAATCCTTAAGGTAGATCGCATTTCCGTAGGACTTGCTCATCTTGCGCCCGTCTGTTCCTGCCAGCTTCGGCACATTTGTAAGAAATGTTTGGGGTTCGGGAAAGATCTCTCCGAAAAGGCGGTTGAATCGCCTGGTTACCTCTCGTGCAAATTCCAGGTGATAGGCCTGGTCTTCACCTACAGGCACAGCATTTGCTTTATAAATGAGGATATCGGCTGTTTGAAGAACGGGATAACCGAAAAATCCGTATGTGTTGATGTCTTTATCGGGAAGTTCCCTCTGCATTTCTTTAAAGGTCGGGACTCTTTGAAGCCAGGGAAGGGGAATAACCATCGAGAGAAGAAGATGGAGCTCTGCATGCTCTTTGACATCTGACTGGATGAAGAGAACACTTTTATCGGGGTCCAATCCTATACTTATCCAATCCACAGCTACTTCGAAGATGTTTTTTTTGATAGTCTTCGAGTCCTGGTATTCAGAGCTAAGGGCATGCCAGGTGACAATGGTATAAAAGCAGTGGCATTGCTCCTGTAATTTGATCCAGTTGCGCAGTGCCCCGACCAGATGGCCGAGATGGAGAGATCCTGTTGGTCTCATTCCGCTGAGGACAATTTTCTTCTTTTTTTCGCTCATTTTAACTCAGTATGATAGTTGTAATTATGGTAAAGATGGGTCTTAAAATCATGTTTAGAAATCCGATAAAAAGCAATCCAAGGATAATAAAAAAGCCATAGGGGCGGATTTGGTCGTATTTTTCTGCAGCTTCATCAGAAAGAAAACCCATCAAGACCCCGCTTCCATCCAGTGGAGGAATGGGTATCAAGTTGAAAACAGCCAAAATCGTGTTGATTAGAGCTCCAAGAAATAAGATCAAAGCAAGTCCATCAAGAAGATGAAATCCACTGGAAAAGCCTTGTTGCCCATAAAAGATTGATATGGCTGATATGAAAGAATATCTGATACCGGGGTAGAGGAGTTTTAGGAGAGAGATTACCACTAAAAAAACCGCGGCTGTAATTAAATTGGAGAGAGGTCCGGCCGCCGATATCCAGAGGTTATCGCGGCGAGGATTTCTCAGATTAAGGGGATTGACCGGAACCGGCTTGGCCCATCCGAAAAAAGGAATACCGGTCATCATCATAATAAGAGGAAGAATAACGGTTCCGATGGGGTCGATGTGGGGCAAAGGATTAAGAGTGATTCTTCCCAGTTGGTAGGCTGTTGGATCTCCCAGTTTATAGGCAGACCAGGCGTGGGCAGACTCATGGATAGTGATGGTTAAGAGCAGGACAAAGTAAGCGATTATTCTAACTAATATGTCCATTTTAAACTAGAGCTATTTATAGCATAACATGTTTGAAGGGTAAAGTGTCGACTAAAAAAAAGCCCCATCACAAAGGATGGAGGCAGAAAAAAAGGGGACAGAAAAAAAGGGGACAGGCTACTTTTTATTAAAAAGTTGCCTGTCCCCTTTTTTTCCGACCGTTTTTTTAGCTATCCAGGATTTTATTAACTTCCTCTTTATCGACTTCAGTTATGTAATGAATACCGCTTATGTTTGCTGCATCTTGGGTCAAGGCAGCTATATCATCACGGGTAATATAATTTAGAGCGAACTTTCTGTTTCCAGCCATGAGCTGCTTGAGTCCTTGAGCGAGCCTTGAAAAATAACTGTAAATTCCCATTGCTCCTGTTGGGATTTCGTTGAATCTTTCCTTGTATTTTCTCTTTAACGCGGGAGCTGTAACAAAGATTTCTTCAGCGGAATTTCCAAAGCGTTCCACGTAAACAGGAATCTGTCCTTCTTCAATCCTCTTGCCAATTGTTTTTCCTACCATCGTGGCTGCCATAGGGCCTCTGGCCATACCCACAGCTTTAAAATAGGGTGCTCCTAAAGCTAGAACTTTATAAATCTGATCTTCAAAAGTGATCCCGCCGGCTGCTGCAATGTCTGGTATGTATTCTCCTTTTTCATCCAGTTTCCGAAGGTATTGGTATAAAAGAGACCAGATTTCAATGCATGGAATTCCCCATTCATTCATCATCCGCCAGGGACTCATTCCTGTTCCACCGCCTGCTCCGTCGACTGTCAGCAGGTCGAGTTTTGCCTTTGAGGAGTATTTTACAGCTCGAGCCAAATCAACTGGCCGATAGGCCCCTGTTTTCAGGAAGACATACTTTGCGCCTGCACGTCTTAGCTCTTCGACTCTCTGCATAAAGCTTTCTTCTTCAACCATACCCAGTCGAGAGTGCCTTTCAAACTCTTTAAAACTGCCTTTCTCAAAAGCTTTTATGATTTCTGAATCTTCAGGATCAGGAAGGACGATATAGCCTTTCTTTTTTAGCTCTTGAGCTTTTTTGAGGTTCTTGACTTTAACCTCGCCGCCTATATCTTTGGCACCTTGTCCCCATTTCAGCTCGACTGTTTCTACGCCGAGCTTTTCAATGACGTATTCTTGAACGCCCAGTCTTGTATCCTCAACGTTGGCCTGAACGGCTACTGTTCCGTAACCGTCCTCCTGAAATTCCTTAAAGAGTTTAACTCGGTTTTCCATATCAGGGGAACGGACGATTTTTCCGTTTTTTATCTCGGATTCATCATCCATTCCGCAGACATTTTCGCCGACAGTAAGTATCGTCCCTGATATTGCTGCGCCTTTGGCCAATCCTTCCCAATTCTGTTTAGCAACATTTGTCGAGCCCATACCTGAAATAATAAAAGGAACTTTCAGCTTGATCCCTTTGTCATGTCCAATTTGCGTTTCAATGGATACTTTTGGAAAAGTTGCCTTGTCAGGATCGGCCTCCACACCGTGAGCACCGGCTGCTGTACCCATGATGTTGAAATCAGAGAGGTCCACTGGATATTCCTTCTCAGAAGCCGCAGTGATGATACCAAAGGGTTGAGGATAGAGAACTTCATGGCCCCGATAGGCGGATTTTCCTATCTCGCACATGCCGATGCAGCCGTCTACACAGGTGACACACATCCCGCTAGAAGGACTTATGGAACCTTCAGTTCTGTTTTTGGTTAGAGTAGCAGCACTCCTGTTGAGTTTTGTATAAGCCATTATGATTACCTCCTTATTTTCTCATTTGATTGTAAGCAGTGAGAAGCAGGCAGATTAAGCATTTTTCTGCTTTTCCTTGCTTTTTTGAGCCTGCTCTTTACTGTCTGATTTTTCAGGCTTTTCTCTCACACACGTCCCGCAGCGGCCCACATTATACATCCAGCATTGAAGCTCATCGTAATAATCCAGGCAGGTTGGGTCCATGGTTAAACAAGCATTGCAAACTGTAGTATCTGCTTCAGGACCCTGGCATTTCAGTTGACAGGCGGGGCAGATGTACATACAGCCGCCGCAGAGGCGGCATTCTTCAGATTTTATATCAAAGGGAGTAGAGATTTTTCTTTTGTGTCCTCGGTTCTGGAAGCCAATAGCCCTGCCGCCCATTTGCTCAGCACACATCCGGACACACAGGCCGCAGAGGATGCATTCTTCGTTTCGAACTTTAAACCTGACTTTGGTCACCCCAAATTTTGAAGCCAGGTCCTGTATGGTTTTGGAGTTAGGCGCAAGCGAAAGCATCAGTTCTATCATCATCCTCCGGGTTTCAATGACTCTGCGGGTATCTGTTCTGACCACAAGACCTTCTTCGACTGGATAAGTACATGAAGAGGCTAACTTGGCTTTAGGTCCCTCACCTATCTCTACAAGACAAAGACGACAGCCTCCGTAAGCACTTAAACCTTCCTTGTAGCAAAGAGTAGGTATTTCAAGTCCGTAAAATTTGGCTGTCTCTAAAATAGTCCAGCCTTCCTCAGCCTTGACCTCTAAACCGTTAATTTTTAAATTAATCATTTTTGCGTCCTATTGCTTTTTTCCCATCTTCGGTTTCTAATTCACATCTCAGGCAACGCCTTGCTTCTTTAATTGCCATCTCTTCGGTTAAACCCAGTTCGACTTCTTTAAAGTTTTTCTTTCTTGCTTTTATTGACAACTTTGGCACTTTAGGTCTTTTCGCTTTCTCTATTTCCTCTTCAGTCAGTTCAATAGGCTCTACGTACAATGATGGTCTGTTTAGCTTGTGTTCCCTTGCTAAACTTTTTCCTGAAAGATATTTTTCAATAGATTCTGCAGCTATTTTCCCTGCAGCTATGGCTTCTACTACAGTACGGGGGCCTGTTACAACGTCGCCTCCTGCAAAGACGCCTTCTCGATCGGTCAAAAGCGTTTCGTCATCGGCCACTATAGTTTCCCATTTTGAAATGTTTATATTATTTTTATTAGTTAAAAATGAAATATCAGGTCTTTCTCCAATAGCAGGAATGAGTGTATCTAACTCAATTGAGAATTCAGAACCTTCAATAGGGATAGGTTTCCGTCTGCCGCTGGAATCCATATCTCCGAGTTTCATTCGTATGCACTCCACACCCACTACTTTTCCATTTTTAGTTAAAACCTTAGTTGGTGCTACTAAAAATTGGATGTCAATTCTTTCTTCGATAGCGCTGTTTATTTCTTCTTCGAAAGCAGGCATTTCTTTTCTCGTTCTTCTGTATAATATAAAAGCTTTTTTACAGTTTTTGTTTCGGATGGCAACTCGAGCTGCGTCAATGGCTGCATTCCCACCACCAATAATCCCTACCTTCTCACCAAGTTCTACTTTTCCCCCTAAATTAACTGCCTTGAGCAGCTCAATTGCTTGAATAACACCGTCTGCATCTTCACCAGGAATTTTCATCTTCATCGATTTGTGAGCTCCAATAGCAATAAATACAGCTTCATGCCCTTCATTAAAAAGATCATCAATAGAAAAATCCTTACCTAAAGCAGTGTTTGTTTTTATAGTTACCCCTGATTTTATTATGTTTTTAATATCAAAATTTAATTTGTTTTTGGGCAATCGGTAATCTGGAATTGCTATGGCTAACATTCCACCTGGAATAGGTAAAGACTCGAAAATAGTAACTTGATATCCTTTTTGGTTTAGATAGTAGCTTGCGGTTAATCCTGCAGGACCAGCTCCAATAATAGCCACTTTATTTTTCTTTTTTGGCTTTTTCTGTTCATTAGGAGTTTTATAGCTTTTTTCGAGTGCCCAATCCATGATAAATCGTTTTAAGGACCGAATAGCAATTGGTTCTCCCATTTCTCCTGCTCTGCAAACCTTTTCACATGGATAGTGACAGACCCTTCCGCAAACTACCGGAAAAGGATTATCTTTTCTGATGACATTCAGAGCTTCTTCAAATTTTCCATGAGCGATTAAAGCTATATAGACTGAAGCTTCTTGATCAATCGGGCAAATGTATTGACAAGGTGCAGAAACAATCTCTTTACATACTAAAGCCGGACATTTGTTATATTTAATGTGATTTTTGTATTCTTCTTTAAAATACCTAAGGGTTGATAGGGCTGGATTTGCAGCAGTTTGTCCTAAACCGCACATAGAAGCATCCTTCACTGTTTTAGCCAATTCTTCAAGAAATTCAAGATCGCCTTCTTTCCCTTTTCCTTCTGATATGTTCTTTACGATTTCCCACATTCTTTGAGTTCCTTCTCGGCAGGAGAGGCATTTGCCGCAGGATTCATCTCTTAGAAAATTCAAGAAGTATTTAGACACATCAACCATGCACGTATTTTCGTCCATGACGATCATTCCGCCCGAGCCCATGATCGAGCCTGCTTGAGTCAGGCTTTCATAATCAACGGGTAGATCCAGCTTCTCTTTTGGAAGGCATCCTCCTGAAGGGCCTCCAGTCTGAACAGCTTTGAACTCTTTTCCTCCTGGAATTCCTCCCCCTATATCAAATATGACTTCTCTTAAAGTGATTCCCATAGGAACTTCCACTAGGCCCGTATTATTGATTTTCCCGACTAGAGAAAATATTTTGGTTCCTTTGCTCTCTTTGGTACCTATTTGGGAGAACCAGTCCGCTCCTTTTTCGATGATGAAGGGAATGTTGGCCCACGTTTCCACGTTATTAATGTTAGTGGGTTTTCCCCATAGGCCTTTCGTAGCAGGGAAGGGCGGACGCTGGCGGGGCTCACCCACTCTCCCTTCTATGGATGCGATCATCGCAGTTTCTTCACCGCAGACAAAAGCACCGGCCCCTTTGACTATATGGAATTGGAAATTAAAGTCTGTTCCAAGAATTTTTTCTCCCAAAAGACCGAGTTTTTCTGCCTGAGAGATAGCCAAAGAAACATGTTTTACAGCCAATGGATACTCACCTCGTACATAAATATAACCTTCTTCCACACCTATGGCATAGGCGCCAATAATCATCCCTTCCAGCACTCGATGGGGATTTCCTTCTAAGAGGCTCCTATCCATATAAGCACCAGGGTCACCTTCGTCAGCATTGCAGATAATGTATTTTTTATCCCCTTTTGCTTTCCTTGCAAACTCCCATTTGGATCCGGTGGGAAAACCCGCTCCTCCTCTTCCTCTGAGGCCTGATTTTTTTACAGCCTCGATGATTTCTTCTGGAGTCATGCCGTTTAGAACTTTGAAAAGTGAGCTGTATCCACCAATGGAGAGATAATCGTTGATGTCAGTAGGGTCGATCAGTGCGTTATCCCCCAAAAGAATACGATTTTGTTTCTTATAGAAAGAAATGGACTTTTCATTCAATACAGCTTTTCCGCTGATTGGGTCAGAAAAGAGGAGTCGGTCGATTATCTTGTTGTTTATTATTGTTTCTAAGATAATATCTTTGGCATCCTTAGGCTGGACATTTTGATAAAAAATATCATGTGGTTGAATGATGATGTTGGGTTCGGCTTCACAAAAGCCATGGCATCCAGTCACTTTGATTCTTACTTTTCCCTTCAAGTTCTCCTTCCGGATCGTTTTTTTTAATGATTCAATAACCTTTAGAGATCCGCGTGCCTGACCGCAGGTTCCGGCAGAAACAGTAAGAAGGGGCTTTTTTTCAGCTGTTCTTGATTGAATTTGGCTGTGAATGACTTGTTTTAAATCCTCTGTAGATTTCAATTTTTTAATGTTGTTCATTTCACTTCTTTTTTTTTCTGTGCTTCTTTAAGATAGCATCAACTTTTCGGATAGATGTTTGGGCATAGTAATTGCCATCAACGATGACAACTGGGCCTATCGCACAGCAGCCTAAACAAGCGACAGTTTCCAGGCTGAATTGGCCGTCGCCTGTTGTTTTGCCTGCTTTGACATTAAGTTTTCTTTCAAACTCCTCCAGAATATTGGGCGCTCCTCTTATGTGGCAAGCTGTTCCCACGCAAACGGTAACCAGATGTTTTCCCCTGGGCTCGAGACTAAAGGCACGGTAAAAAGTAGCCACTCCGACAATATCAATAAGCGGAATACCTAGAGTTTTTGAAACAATGTTCAGAGCTTCCTGGGGAAGATAATTGTATTCTTCCTGTATGTCCTGGAGGATAGATATGAGTGCCTTTTTTTCATAATTGTATTTAGTTATGCATGATTTGATTTTTAATTCTTCAACTTCCACTCATTTCCCTCCAAATTTTTTATTATCTTCATAATACTATATGTCATATCCATCTCTCGGCTGAAGATGATCAAAAGAGAATTTTTTGAATAGAATCATGTCTGGTTTGAGATGCGGATTGGTTGATAAAGATTATCGTCTCTTTGGTATATTAAGAGAGGAAGATTTTCGGTATGTATGCGCTTTATGATTCCTCCTCTTTATATAAAAAAGGATATACAATATAAATAAGAAATAATGATATATTGACTGATATTTATATCAGAGAGGGGAAATCCTTGTCAAGAAATATTGTGGCGGCAGTTTTTATAAATAATTCAGGCTACTTGCTTTGTTTAGAAAGCCTTGACTAAAGGGAAGATTGTGCCATAATTGAATTCATCTCAGAGAAGGAGAGAAAAATTGGTTAAAGATATCCACCGGGCCATGGGCCATCATTATATTGTTGAGGCATCCGGGTGTGACCCGAAGATCATCAGCAGCGTTGAGAAAGTTCAACAGATATTGGTTAAGGCTGCCGAGGTTGCAGGAGCCCAGGTTTGGTCCATTTCTGTCAACAGGTTCCCTCCTAATGGAGTAAGCGGAGTTATTGTCATATCCGAATCCCATATATCCACCCATACCTGGCCGGAATACGGGTATGGCGCGTTAGACTTCTACACTTGCGGTGATTCATCAGATCCGGAAAAAGGCGTCTTTTACGCCGTTGAGGCTTTTGGAGCAGTGACTTCCCATATCACGGAGATTACAAGGGGAATTGAGGAAGACGACAAAATTTTTTATCACAGCTTCATAACATGGGAGGAAGATTTCGCAAATGGGAAGAAAAAGAAGTCATAAACAATAGGGATTCATCATAAGGATAAAGCAGCTGTGCAGTTGGCCTTGTGTTAAGTTTTTTTACAGTTTGAAGCTGTTTTCTTATGAAATTCCTGCTGAGAGTCAGCAACTCTTCCAGAGATGAAGGACGTGTTTCCCCAGGAGAGTTGAATGGCACAAAAATTGCTGCTTCTTTATATATTAAGGATCAAACGCAGGGATTGAAGAGAGTACAGGAGGCAATTAAAAGTTTTCCTATATATTTTGTAGAGTTTTGTGCTATAAGAATACAGTGAAAAACAAACTTAAAATTGTGCTAGTCTCTTTGTTTCTTATTTCCCTTTCTTCTATACATCAGATTGCCGCCCAAAAACAGAGTATCAACGAGTTTATTCTACACATTCAGAATTCCTTAGACCAGAAGAACATACCGGCATATCTTGAGAATTTTTTTGGTGAATCGAGAGAAGAAGAAGAGGATATAAAACATAAAATCGACCAATTCCAGATGGATAATGTAAGATTATTCAAAGCCAGTAAGCTGAGTTGGAAAGGAGATGAGGCGGGGATTTACCTCCAGGCTCTGTTTCAAAATTCTTATTCTGTTGTCAGGGAAACCTGGTATTTGAAACTTCTTGATGTAGACGGCAGATGGCTGATAAAGGAAAAAGAAGTGACCGGAGCTGCTAATACACTGTATAAAGTTCAAATTCCGTCCGCAAGAGTTGAAAGAGTAAAATCGATTGAGGTTGAAAACGTTGATATAAAGATTTCCTTTAATGATGCGATTCTCTTTTATGACAACATCCCTGAAATGGAAACCGCTTTGCTTATTGTCGGGAAAGGCCGTCTGTTCTTTTCACCCTCTGATCCCATAGAGAAGCATCAGCTTGAATTATTATATAAGAATAACTTCCTGCAGGATGAACTGACCTATGCTTATCTCAGGTTTTCGGACCATTTTTTTCAGAATAACATCAAGATAAAAAAAGAGACAAAAGAGAAAAACTTCCAGGCCTCTCCGTCTGCTAAAAACAAAGCTCATTCCTTATTTTTCAAGCATTATCCTCGTTCTTTCACTATCGAGAATTCCCTAAATGGAGAGCTGCTTTCTTCATTGCCTCAGGGAGATGAAACAGTCATCGGCTTTAACGGAAAGAAACTAGGGGATTTTACTTATATCTATTCTCCTTTTTCAGAAGAAGAAATCAATCTTCACCGATGGAAAGATAAAAGATCTATCATTCTTTACTCTCCCCTTACTGATGTAAAGAAGGAAAGGCTTTTTATTACTTTTGGTGAAATGTTTGAGGTTAAAAGGTACCAGATCGATATTGATTTTAAGCCTCGACGGTCATTTATTTCCGGGAAGGCCATAGTAGAGATAGAATCAAGTGTCGATAATCTCGCTAGTGTGAAGTTTAAACTCAATCCAGGGCTGGACGTCCTTCGTATTTATGATGAGGAAAGGCGTGAATTATTTTTCAGTCGGGATAAGTTGAGGGACATTCTTTATGTCTATTTTATCCGACCTCCTCCTCAAAAGAAACCATATTCTCTCGAAATTTATTATAGGGGGAAAATTGAACTCCCTACGGAAACAACAGATGTCGTTACTGGACCTTATATTCATGAATGGAGCGGTCAGCTTGATCTAACTTATAATTTTCGCCCCTCTCGACCCGACACCTTCCTTTTTAGCAAGCGCTCCAACTGGTATCCATCTCCCCCTACCGATGATGATTATTTTAAAGCCTGCTTGAGAGTCATCGTTCCCCCTAAATATCAGTGTGTTTCCAACGGAGAGTTGATCGAGCAATCCAGACTAAACGAAGTGGAAAAAGTAGAGGAGATAGAAACAACAGGAAATTCTGTCTTTGTCTTTGAAACAAAAATTCCTCTCAAGTATCTTTCTTTTATTGTTGGAAAGTTTATTACAGTGGGAGAAGATTTTGACTCTATTCCTTTCCGGCATTTCTACGCATCTGGTGTCAGCTTTCAAAGAAAGGGACTTCTCAATACTGCCAAGGATATTGTACAATTCTACGAAAGCAAATTCGGCCTCTTTCCTTATGAAAAATTAAGCATTGTCCGCAGGCCTTGGACAACCACTGGAGGACACAGCCCAGCCTCTTTTATTGTTATTAATGAGCTGCACGAGGCTCAAGATGGAACTCTATTTGTGAACGTCGGGAGCCCCGTTGATCTTTCTCGCTGGAAGGAATATTTCATGGCCCATGAAATTGCACATCAATGGTGGGGCCAGAGCATAACATGGAAAACCTATCATGACCAGTGGCTGAGCGAAGGATTGGCTCAGTTTGCTTCTATCCTTTACTTAAAAGAAAAACATGGTGATGGAGTGTTTTCTTATATTCTCAAGAAGTTCTCTCAGTGGTCGGAAAAAAAGTCAAAATGGGGTCCCATAATTTTGGGATCTCGCCTCAGCTATCATGATTTTAAAGCCTACCAGGCAATTATCTATAACAAAACGTCTTTAGTCTTGAATATGCTTAAGGATTTTCTCGGGGAGGAGTTATTTTTTCAAGGATTAAAGGAATTTTTCGAAAAGTATAAGTATGGTCCCGCAGGCACACATGATTTTATCAAGACATTTGAGGAAACTTCAGGTAAAGATTTGACACTTTTCTTTAAGAAATGGTTTTATTCCTGGGTGCTTCCTGAGGTCAAAATCTCTCATACCCTCCAGGAAGGGGAGGAGGAATATATTCTCAAATTGAAAATTACTCAATTGAAAGATACCTTTGTTTTTCCTCTGCAGATAGAGTGGAAAGAGAACGGAGAGAAAGTCAGGAAAAAAATTTTAATAGACGAAAAGAATGAAGAGTTTGAATTTCAATTGAGTGCAAAGCCTCGTAGAATAAAAGTTAATCCCGATAAAGCTGTCCCAGGAAAGTTTCATTAGGATTTACCTGGATATTTATTAATGGTATCGGCAGTTTTTATGA
>DAOUYU010000118.1 GCA_030673995.1 Candidatus Aminicenantota bacterium | reverse complement strand
ATGGGAGAATCATCGGCATCCTTTATGTGGGGATGCTGGAAAAGCCATATATTGATTTAAGAAACAATGTCATGATCAAATTCACAGGGATGGCCATTCTCTGTGTTGTTTTCCTTCTCACCATCCTTTTCTTTATCACCTCAACAATCATTCATCCTATTCAGGGTGTAGTGTTTGCCACAAATAAAATAGCCCAAGGAGATTTGGACCATAAGGTTGAAATAAATTTTCGGGATGAAATAGGCCAGTTAGCTCAATCTTTTAATCAAATGACCGAGAACTTGAAAAAGGCCAATGAAAAGCTTATCAAATGGGGTAAAACTCTGGAAAAGAGAGTGGAGGAAAGAACAAAAGAACTTCGTGAAATGCAGGATTATTTGATCCAATCAGAAAAATTGGCTTCTCTGGGTAAAATGTCTGCTGGCGTGGCTCATGAAATCAACAATCCTCTAACTTCTATTTTGATCAACACCCATCTTATGCTGGAGAAATTAGAAAAAAACCATGCTTTTCACGAGTACCTCAGTTTAATCGCAGATGAAACAACAAGGTGCACAAATATTGTCAAAGGATTGCTTGAATTCTCCCGCCAGAGCCCTCCACAGAAAGCTTATACAGATATTAACGAAACTATTAACCGCACGCTCCAACTCCTCGAAAACCAAACTTCTTTTCAAAACATAAGCATAACAAAAAAGCTAAATAAGAACTTGCCTCAAATTAGGGTTGATAAAGATAAAGTCGAGCAGGTTTTCTGGAACCTCATGATCAACGCATCAGAAGCAATGCCCGGTGGCGGCACTTTGAATATAAGCAGCCAATTTTCGACGGACAAAAAATACATTGAAATAGAGTTCATCGATACTGGAAAAGGCATCCCTAAAATAAATATAAATAAATTGTTTGACCCATTTTTCACCACGAAAAGCAGCGGCACCGGCCTTGGTCTGGCTGTAAGCTACGGAATCATTGAACAGCATCAGGGAAAGATTGAAGTAAAGAGCGAGCTGGGTCAGGGATCTGTATTCACCATCAGCTTACCCGTTGCAGGCTAAACCTATAATCAAAAAAAGGAGGCATAAATGTCGGAAAAAAATAAGAGAAAAATATTAGTCGTCGATGACGATATAACAGTCTGCAAGAGTATCTCTAAGGCAATTGTAACTGAAGAATATCAAGTCGATACCGCTTTGAGTGGGGAGCAAGCTCTAAAAAAAGATTTGGAAGAATGCTACGATTTGGTTATTACTGATTTAATGATGCCCGGAATTAGCGGGTTGGACCTTTTAAAATCATTAAAAGAGAAAAGACCTGAAGTCATTGTTATCATGATTACAGGCTACCCTGCCATAAAAACAGCCGTTCAATCGATTAAAATCGGTGCTTTCGATTACATCCCAAAGCCTTTTACTCCTGCGGAATTAAGAAGTTTGGTTTCTCGGTCTTTTAAAAAAATAGAAAGTGAGGAAAAAGCCAAAAAAGAACCACCTCCGCCCAAGATGCCCGCCGGTCTTTATTGCATAATTGGTCATACTTGGCTCCGAAAAGAAGGAAATGGCCTTGTTACTATAGGTATCGTTGCAGACTTTCTTAAACCAGTAGGAATTATTACTCACCTCGAGCTTCCTCATGAGAATGACAATGTCACTCAGGGGGAAGAATGCGCCAAAATCACTGATGCTGAAAAATTCAGCCACCGCATATGGTCACCAGCCACTGGGAGAGTCCTCGAGCTCAATGAAAGGTTAAAAGAGGATTTTTCTCTATTAAGAAGGGATCCCTATAGCGATGGATGGCTTTTCAGAATAGAGCCAACCAATCTCGAAGAAGATCTGCAAAGTCTTATTATTTCAAAATAGAATCTTTTTATTTTTGCATCGATGAAAAAGCAGTTGCTTAAACGCCCATCCCTGCAAAATCTCATCCAGGCTGGAAGAGTCATTATTAGTGAATTTGATCCGAAAAAATTCACCTATCTCAATTTAAAAGGGGAATGGGAAGAAAATCCTAAAACTCTAATCGATCGAATTTTAAACGAATTGCTCTATCAAACGTGGAGGATGGGAGAGGAGAAACAGTCATTATTTATCCGGAACATTTTCTCTCTTTTTGCAAGCGACAGAGCTTGGCTCATTACTAAAATAATAAAATTGGCACGTTTGGAAAAACATAAAATCCGCCCTGAAAGTCTAAAAGAAGATGAAATCGATGGAGAGATAATTCAATCCTATTCTTCGGGAGGCCAATCAGAAAAAGTTTATCCTTTTTTAATCATTCTTGAAGTATTAGCGTGGATACTCCATTATGAAGCTATTCGCCTAAACGCTGAATCTTTTGTTCATGACTGGGATACAGCGGCAAAAGTCCAGAAACAAGAATCCATAAAAGAACTCCGGACCCTGAATCATTTTTTAAACTGTCTTTCAAATGCAAAAGAAAATGAAGGATTTATTTCCGATATTTTAGATGAATTAAACAAGCGATCTCCTGAAATTATCGAGCCCATTCCCAAGATGATTTCTGAAGAAGAAAGATTGATGAAAACTCTGAATCAGCTTCTCGAGAAAGCAGAAGATCCAAAACGAAGTGAAGAAATTTTCTCTTTAATCATTGAAAAAATCCAGCCGCCGATGGGAATTGCTACTCTCGCCTCTCCGGCTCTCTTGCGTCCTTGCCTTTCTCTGTTGATGGATGAGAAGATAGACATTTCAAGCGGCATCCAGTATAACGCTTCAGTCATCCTCAGTATTCTCCAGGATTCCCGATCCACTGAGACATTATTAAAAGCCATGAGTCTTTTCCCTTCGTACTACTCAAAAATAAGAGAAAATTTGATTTACACTCTTGGGAATTTGAAAGAAAAAAAGGCGGTCAAGGCCATTGCCCAAGTCTTGGAAGAACATGATGAAATTGAGCCCTCTCAAGGCCATCGAGAAGGAAAAATTCATCACATACTAAAGCAAAAGGAAGAAGCTTTCTGGGCGCTAGGAAAAATTGGCTTAGAATCGATCCAGCGCCTTTCCTCTTTGGTAAAATATGAAGAATATCCTTCGGCAAAATTAAAAACATATTTAGCGTGGACATTGGGAGAAATCGGAAAAGCCCAGAAAGAAAAATTCGGGGGGGTAAGTGCCGATATCGCTATCACTCTATTAAAATTATTAAAAACCAAGAACAAGCAAATCTTCGAAGAAACTGTAAGTGCCTTAAGAAAAATTGATATGCCTGAATTCACTCATTCCCTCTATCTTTATAACATCGGAGCAGTGAGCATCCTAGGGCTCAAGCCTGCCCAGAAAGGGTTGTACGAACTCTCGGAAACACTGCATTACTTAATAAACTCTAAAAAGAGAGCCATTATAGCTGTCAACGGAGATTCGGGTACAGGGAAGACATATTTCTGCGAATCGATTATTAATGGATTCGCTGATTTAAAACCGGACGAAATACTCTATTTGATGCGTGATCGAAAAAAGGATCACAAAATATTTAACCGAATTCTGGGATTGAAATGGTTAAAAAAATATATTGAGCCGGTCTACTATCAAGATTATCCTCTCTCTGAGGAGGAGGATGATCCTGACGAGTTCTTCAGACAATTCCTAGAGAAAAATTCAAATAAAAAATTGATCATTTTAGACGGCTGCCGCGACCAAAACTATTTTCAGAGAGTCATTGATTTATTCTATTTCAAGGGAGAATTAGATGTTGAGGTAAATTTTAGGGCGACTTTATCCACAAGGAGATTGAACTTAGAAGAAAGAGAAATTGCCCTTGAAAGCGTTGAAACTCATCTATCTTTTGTAGAGGAACCATCTCTCGAAGAAACACATTTCTATCAAGAAGGAATTGTTTTATTGTACGACCTCGACAATTCCATTTCTTCTCGCCTGAACAGCCAGGAAACACAAGAATTATTTGAAAAGAAAAAAATAGATTCCTGGGGGGATCTGATAAGGATCGGGGATTTCAACCAAGAGTCAAAACCCTTAAAGATTGAGCCTGAAACACTGTCTCTCAGGCAGGAAAATTTCTCTTTAAGAAGTGAAGATTGGCCGAAATCAAGCGCCAAACCCTTCTCTCCTGAAGAAAGAAAATTCAGAGCAAAGTTGAATGAAAACCTCGCCGAGCAACCAAATCTTCTTCAAACCATAGAAATGGACGACTTAAAAGCAAAACAAATCAGATTTTATGCTCAGGACCAGATTGCAGGCATAGGGGAGGAGGGCAGTGTTTTTGTTCTCACATTTCTTGATAACCGAATATTCTACACTTTTGTGGAAAGAAACACAGACATAACATTACTAGGTCGAGATATTTTTTTGATTAATCATAAGGGAGAGTTATCGAATGTTTCCTTTGAAAGGAATGAAATCGTTAAGATAGAAAAGACCAATTCGCCAGCCTTGGCAATCACTTCTTTTCCAAGAGACAGGATTATTACCGGACACAAGGATGGGTCGATCAGAATCTGGGATTTTCTGAATAAAAATATCTTTACCTTGGAAGGCCACCACCAGCCGGTTTTATCCTTAGCCGTGGATTATTTTGGCCGGATATATTCAGGCAGTTTGGATAAGACTCTTAGACACTGGGATGTGGAGAAAGGATTGGTGAATATTGTTGAAAATATCGAGGGGAAGCCTCATCACATTAAGTTGTATCCTCAGGGAAAAATTCTAGCTATCACAGAGGGGGATTATTACGCTGACCACATAAAGAGAAATTTAAAGAGTAAAATAAGTATTATCAATTTTAAAGACGGAATCTCCCATGTTATTCCATCCCCTTTCAAGAAAACAATAGTTGGCGTTAACGTCTATTTTGACGGAAGAATCGTCGTCGGTCTCTCAGCTTCAAAAAGAAAGAGCAAACAAGGAAATGGAAACTTAGCCATAATCATTCCGGGAAAAGATTACTGGGCATACAAAATCTTAGACGGGCACAGCGTGGAAACAAAAGATTGTCTGGCAACAGGACCGAGGATAATGACTTGCGGTATGGAAGCCCCGGACCAGCATACCATCCGTTTTTGGGGAATTGAGTATTATGTCAGAACAGAATTAAGCAAGCTCTCTCTACAGCCTTCATGAAAAACAATCCAAAAAAGACCTTTTTTATCCTCTCGAGTTCCCTTAAAAATTAGGCTAAAAAATAGATAACTAATTTCATTTGTTCAAGTTGGGAAAAATCACAATTGACAAAGCTTTTTTATCTAGATTATAATTTAAACCTGAGAGACGGGGGCGAATTGGTTTCGACGGAGATAATGAGGCAGATGTAGCATGTCGAGATTCCACCCACCTCGTAAAAAGGTGGAAAAAACTAAATGCAGAAACTCTGCCTATTGCTGCCTAAATAGTAGGCATGCCGTTTCTCTAGTTCTTTCCTGCGGTGCTTGAGAAGCGTCGATTAGCAGGATAGCGACCCAGGTTAGTCCTGAGCCTGGCAAGTGAAGCTAGATCAGGCCTGGTTCCGTTGTGTTCTTCCTCTTCGGGCACTTCAGAACGAGATTGCAGAAGAGGATAAGCATGTAGAAGCTATCTGCTGAATGTCTTCGGACGCGGGTTCGATTCCCGCCGCCTCCAAAATAAATCTACAGAAAAGATAATACTTGAATAAAAAATTGGTTAGCCGAAAGAAGAGAAGTGCATTATTAGCAGGAGTTATTCTCTTTCTTCTTCTTTCTGTTATTTCCTTTTCTCAAACTCAACCTTTCATAAAGTTATCTGTCAAGGAT
>DAOUYU010000171.1 GCA_030673995.1 Candidatus Aminicenantota bacterium | reverse complement strand
TTTGCGGATTGATGATTTTAATGATCGATGGATTTATCGTAAAAGATGAGATGCATATTATGATGAAAAGCCTGCTGGAATTCTGTTCCTGAAATCATTTAAGTAATTTCGAAAAATATAATCAAAACAGTTAAAATATTTTAATTGACATAAATGTTTAATATATATTAGAATAGTTAACCAGAATAGTTAAATATTATGAATTCAACTAAATAACATGTACAAGCTTAAAAAACTCTCAGGTCTAGAACAAAAGCTCTACTTTCTGCTTGAGGCAGAGAATCAAAGGGTGCTAAGCGCTGAAACCGCAATGGAGTTGCTGGGCATATCGCGAATGCATGCCTATAATCTTCTGAAGAATATGAGAAAGAAGGGGGCGCTCGATAAGGTCAAATCCAATCTGTTTGTGAGGATACCCGCTCACTTAGTGCATGACAAGGGTAAATATATGGAGGATCCGATACTCGTTGGAAAGTATTTAGCGCAACCCTATTTCTTTTCGTACTACACGGCACTCTATCTCCACGGGCTTTCACAGCAGTATGCCCGTCATTACTACCTTTCCACCATCAAGTATGTTCAGAAAGTTGATTATCACGGAAATATTTTTCATCCCGTGATACTGAAAGGAAAGCGATTTTTCGGATTAAAGGAGATGAATTACGGAGATGAGAAGATATTCGTCTCCGATTTGGAAAGGACTATTCTCGACGTGATGAACCGCCCCGAGTATGCGGGAGGATATGAGGAAATACTGAGGTGTTTTCAGAGCCTGGAGGAAGTCAACTGGAGCCAATTGCTCGAATACTTGGATAAAATAGGTGAGAAGATACTTATCAACCGTATGGGTCTCGTTTTCGATATCCTGGGTGATTTTGTAAACACTCCTAAGCGGTTCTTGAAGGAGCTCAGGATGAGGATGTCCAATAATATCTACTACTTCGAGAAAAATAGAAAAGGGTCTTACATCAAAAAATGGAAGATAATAGTCGATGAGCAGCTGGATGAGGTTGTCAGAGGTGTCTAATGGAATTGGATCTTAGATCGCTCCAGAAGCTCCAGAGGGATACTGGATTCAATCCGGATTTTCTGGAGAAAACCTTCCACATGACGGAAATACTTTCAGGGATTTTCAAAGACGAACGCATTGGTTCAGACTTAACCCTGAAAGGAGGGACAGCGCTGAATTTTATTTACCTTGGCGTCCCCAGACTTTCGGCAGATTTGGATTTTAATTTCACTGGAACTTTGGAAAAGAAACAAATGCTGGCCAGGAGGAAGGACATCCCGAGAGAGATATCAGATTTGGCAGGTTCCCTTGGTTACAGGACTATAAAAAGGCCAAGTTCATACATCATGGAAAGGTATGTTCTGAAATATAGAAGGCTGAGTGGTCTCCCGGACAGCTTAAGAGTCGAAATCAACTATCTGGAAAGAACCCCTTTCATTAGGATTGCCAGAGAAATCTTTGACCACATCTTCGAATTTGAAAAGTTCAAGGTGAATACGTATACAGCCGAAGAAATAGCCGCAATGAAGATCAAGGCGATGGCGGAAAGGCTTTATACTAGGGATATTTTTGATATGTATAAAATCTCAAAACTGAGCCTAAACGATAAAATCCTGAAAAAATTGATGATTCTGTATATCTTAATGGCGAGAAAAGAGCCAGATGTTAACAACCTCATCTTCAAAGTTAATAAGTACAACGACAGTGAAATAATTAGAGCGATGAGACCGTTCCTTAGGAGAGGACAGGAAGGGGATTTGAATCCAGCATTGATGAAAAAGACTGTCGCGGACTTTTACAAGAAAGTGTTCGTTTTGGATGATTCAGAGAAAGAATTCATCGATTCGCTCAAATCGGGAAAGTTAGATTTGAAGCGTCTATTTGGAAAAGCGGACTTCAATCCGGCAGCAGAAAAACATCCTGCTCTCATTCGAGCCTTAGGTTCAAATAAGCAATTTCAAAAAATATAATTAAAACAGTTAAGAAATTTTAATTGACATAAATGTTTAATTTGAAGGGGCTCAGGATGATTAAGAGTTTGGAGATTCATGTGAAGAACCGAATCCTTATAGACATGATGATGATTATGAATAATTTGAGTACCAGTGAATTATGAAGCTGATGAGTAATTACTATCAAGTTGTATGTGATATAGATAAGATAAATATTCAATTATAATCGAAATTATTCGACAAAAATTTCGATTTTGGGCATAATTATTTCGGGTATACTTAAATGGAAGAATTTTGCAGAAATGGTCCTCTTCTTATACCGATAGAATATATGCTGCAAAAAAAATATACCTGATAGACACAGGCATAAAAACTCTTTTAACTGGAAAAAGAGATCTAGGGGCTAAAGCTGAGAATGCGGTTTTTGTTCATTTCAAAAGAAAGAATGAAGCCTGCGGTTATTATGCAGAAAGCCAAAGAGAAGTAGATAAAGAAGTTTTGATCATATCTAAAGAGTCTGAATTAGAAATGAAAGAAAAAAATATAACAATAAAAGTTATGCCCCTCTGGAAATTCTTGATGAGCTCGAGGAATTTTTCGTAATTCCCAAGAGTTCGTTGAATTTTTTTTATCAACATGAGAGATTTTCCTAACCGGATGGATTTGCCTCAATTACCTCAGCCAGGAGGATGAAGAAATCCAGGGCGAAGCTGTTGAGACTTTTTTTACCTTATGGATAAAAAAGTCTTGACTTTTTTACTTATTTAGATAAAATAGTCTTATGATTAATAGACATCTCGAGGATATTTGCTTCCAGGAAGAATTCGGTCGCCAGATGCGTTTCATTTCCGGTCCCAGGCAGATCGGAAAGACAACCCTATCCAAAAAATTCCTTTATCAGCAGAAACTCGATAAACTCTATTTCAATTGGGACCTGCGTGCCGTCCGCGACCAGTACCTTCGAGATCCCTATTTTTTTGAAACGGACATCTACGATGCCCATAAGCATGGAAAGCCTGTCTGGGTCTGTTTGGATGAGATCCACAAGATGCCGAAATGGAAAAACATTCTGAAGGACTATTTCGATAAATTCGAAGATACAGTCCGATTCATTGTCACCGGAAGCGCACGCCTGGAGTGGTTCCGCAAATCCGGAGATGCTCTCACCGGGCGGTATTTCCTTTTCCACCTGTTTCCTCTTTCCCTATCGGAAGCAGCCGGAAACGTAATGCCACAACTTGGAGAAAGAGAGGCGGCAATAGATTTTATTGAGAGGCAAATCGCCAAAGTCCAGTATGAGCAAAATCTACTCGAGCAGCTTCTCAATTACAGCGGCTTTCCTGAACCCTTTTCCAAAGCAAGTAATAGATTTTTCAGGCGATGGCAAATGGATATGGTCGATCAAATCATTCGGGAAGATGTCAGAGATCTGACGCGGATCATCGAGACCGAAAACGTTGCCTCCCTGATCATACGGCTGCCTGAACGTGTCGGGTCTCCTCTCTCAATAAATGCACTTCAAGGAGACATGCAAGTAAGCTACACGGCTGTGAAAAATGCGATCTCAGCCCTGCAACTGACCCATGTTATTTTTATGATTCCTCCCTACAGCCGTAGTATTTCAAGAGCTATCA
>DAOUYU010000140.1 GCA_030673995.1 Candidatus Aminicenantota bacterium | reverse complement strand
AGAGAAAATTCCTTTCAAGAGTTTCTGCCAGAAGCAGGATAAACTGCACATCCCGTTCGCTTTGAATGAGATGGAGAGATTCGAGCAGTGCCGGCATGTGGTATTTTAATTCGCTCTTTCTGCTTCCGGGCAGAAGCGCGATGAGCTTTTTTTGAGGGTTTAATTCGTACTTCTTGAAAAATTCCTCTCTGGTGAAAGAGATTTTGACTTTTTCTTTGAGGGGATGGCCGATATAAGCAGCGGGGATCCCGTATTCTTTATAGATTGTTTCTTCAAAGGGGAAAATCAGCATCATTTTACTGACCGATTTTTTTATGGTTTTGAGCCGCCCCTTTCTCCACACCCATACTGTGGGGCTTATGTAGTAGAGGATAGGAATTGACGATTTTTTGAGTTTTTTGGCCAGGCGAAGATTAAAATCAGGGGAGTCGATAAAAACCGCTGCTGCGGGCTTTTGATGCTTTATTTCTTCTACGATTCTGTTGAAGATTTTTTTAATTCGGGGAATATGGGAGAGGACCTCAAAAAATCCTACAACAGCCAGTTCTTCGACCGGAAAGAGGAGGCGAACACCTTCTTTGGCCATGTCTGTTCCCCCGATGCCATAAAAGGTGAAAGAAGGATGGAGCTTTTTAAACTCGCGGGTAAGGTCAGCGCCGTATTTTTCGCCTGAATTTTCTCCGGCAATAATGAGAATGGAATCCATCAATCCTTTTCTTCTTCCCCATAATAGACGATCTCTGGCATTTTTTCAGGATCTTGACCGTAATAGAAGAGCCATGTGTCGTAGCTTTCCTGGCCATGATAGATTTTTATGGATTTTTTGGTCGATGAGCTGACAACACCGATAATCTGAGGGTTCTCGATGGAAGGAAAAACACCATAAGGTACGACCAGAACTTTTTGAGGAGAGCCCTTTTTTGCCCTCGCAACTCCCAAAGAAGGAAGGATAACATTCCATCCTCCCTGTTCGCTCATGGGATCTTTAAAGAGCTTGCGAAGACATCGCTCTTCGATCAATTCATCAAAAGATTCAGGAAAGGTTCCCGGATTTTTCAGTTGGTATAGACGAACGGCCTCCACAAACTGTTTCCCCCTGAAAATCAACTCCTCTTCTTTTTCGCGTTGAATCTGAGTTTCCCAGACAGGGACGGCAATAAGGAGACCGATACTCAAGACAAAAACGGCCATCATAAGAATGATGAGCATGTAGCCTTTTCTTTTTTTCATGGAGCAGCTTTATAATGTCAGATGAGTGAAAGAATCACCATGTGTTGTAGAGCGTTCCATCCAGGGCTTTTTTAACCGAGCCAGATAATACGTCCATTATTCCGATCTCAAATCCTTGTATTAAATCTTCCTCGGTTGGAGTTTGCTGGACCTCTACCCAGGTTTCTGATGAGTCAGTCATGGGATCTATGGGAATGGTTCTCATGTATTCTTCCTCAACAAGCGTATGAAGAGTGGCAGGATATTTTCCCTTGTCCGTGTAATACTGATTTATCAGCATTCTCAAATTAAAGAGATCTTCTTTTAAAACGGCCTCTCTTGCCCTCCAGGTGGAATATTTATAATGGGGAATACCAAGACCAACCAAAATTCCTATCAGAACGAAGACAATTAACATTTCGATAAGGGTGAAACCTTTCTTCTTACGGGATAAAGTCATGTGAGTCATTTTATTACCAGTCTTTGTATTTTGTCCCATCCAGGGCAGTGGCTTGACTTTTTGTGTAAACATCATATACATTCTCGTCCCCCCACTCCTCAGAATCTGGATCATCCTGGTAAGACCTTAATCCCCACTCGTAGGAATTTGTCATCGGGTCTTTAGGAATTCTTCTTAAAAATTTTATAATCTTTGTCTCTGACTCTTCTCCTTCTCCTTTAAGCTCTACTCCTTTAATCAGAGTTTCCAGATCTGGGGGATAACCTTCGGTGTCTTCCTCGAATTCGATTTTTTTCTCATCGGCAAGTTTTTTGTAAGCATCGAGGGCTTCTCTTATCAACCTCAGGTTTCTTCTCAATTCTATCTCTTTTTCTCTTTTCACGGCCGTTTTGGCCAGGGGAATGACGGCTGCAGCTAAGATAGCAAGAATAGTGAGGGTAACCAGCATTTCGGTTAGAGTGAATCCTTTTTTCTGGGTAAAGAATTTGCTCATTTTCCCTGATGCTTGTTTTTGTGATTTAATATCTGTTTTTATTATACCGGTTTTGATCTGAGGAAGATTCATTTTCCCTAGAGCTGGAAGAATCAGAAGAACGAGAGGACTCATCTTCCAGAACCTTCTTGCTCAATTTAAGCTTGTTGTCTGCATCAATGGCAAGGACTTTAACGCGAACAGTTTGTCCCATTTTGAGGACATCTCTAATATGCCGGATTCGATAATGAGCGACCTCAGAGATGTGAAGGAGACCCACGATGTTAGGAAGGATTTCAATGAATGCTCCGTACTCTTCGAGGCGAACGACCTTTCCAGTATAGATTTTACCTTCTTCAGCCTCCACCGTGATTTCCTTTATCATCTGTCTTGCCTTTTCTGCGGCGTTGACGTCAGTAGAGGCGATAGTGATCTTCCCACCATCTTCTATATCAATCTTGGCTTTGGTTTCTGAGATGATTTTCTTGATGATTTTTCCTGCTGGCCCAATAACATCAGCAACTTTTTCAGGATTTATCATCAGATGTATGATCCGGGGAGCATAACGGGAAATATCTGGTCTGGGCTTATCAATTGCCTCTTTCATCTTGGCTAGAACCGTAAAACGGGCTTCCCGCGCTTTCGTGAGTCCTTCTTTTAAGATCTCAACTGGAATAGAAGGAATCTTTAAATCCATTTGAATGGCTGTAATGCCTTTTTCTGTTCCTGCAACTTTGAGGTCCATATCTCCGAAGTGGTCTTCAAGGCCGGCAATATCAGTCAATATGGAATACCGGCTGTCTTCTTTAACCAGTCCGATGGAGATTCCAGCCACGATCATGGAAAGAGGAACACCTGCATCCATTAAGGAGAGGACGCCCCCGCAGACTGTGGCCATCGATGAAGAACCGTTTGACTCCAGGATATCAGAGACAATTCGGATGGTGTACGGAAAAGCTTCCTCCTCAGGAATAGAATGGAGTATAGCTTTTTCAGCCAGAGCCCCGTGGCCGATTTCGCGTCTTCCGGGGCCTCTTAAAAACCTGACTTCTCCTACACTGAAAGGTGGGAAGTTATAGTGAAGCATGAACCTCTTTTCACCCGCTTCCCCAAGTCCGTTTAATCTCTGGACGTCTTCAAATGTGCCCAGGGTTACGGTGGCCAGACATTGCGTTTCACCTCTGGAAAAGAGGGCTGATCCATGGGTGCGGGGGAGGATTCCTACTTCTGCAGAGATCGCTCTTATTTCATTGAAATCTCTTCCGTCTATTCTTTTTCCCTGGTTTATAATTAAGTCTCTGAATATTTTTTTCTGAATTTTGTAGAATATTTCCTTAGCTTCGTTGATCTTGCCTTCGTCTTCTTCTTGAATAGGTTCAAGCAGTTTATCCATAATTTTTTTTGTCTCTTCATCTCTCGCTTTTTTGCTTTTTGTTAGGATAGCTTGGGTCAGAGAAGAAGAAATTTCCTTTTCGATCCTCTCGAAATGAACCTGGTCAATTTTTCTGATGCTGAATTCCCTTTTTTTTATAGATAATTTGTCGTAGAGTTCTTTTTGAGCTTTAATAATCTGGTTTATAGTTTTTTGGGCTAGAGTAACGCCTTCGATGATTTTTTCTTCTTCAATTTCTGGAGCACCGGCCTCTATCATCACAATACCTTCTTCTGTGCCGGTAACCACCATGTTCAGAGAACTCTCTTCGAGCTGTTTGACTGTGGGATTTATGATAAATTCGTTATTGACGTAGCCGATTTTTACTGCTCCGAGAGGAGTAGTGAATGGAATGTCAGAAAAGTAGAGGGCGGCTGATGCCCCGATGAGTCCCAGAGTGTCAGGCTCATTCTCTAAATCTGCGGAAAGAAGAAGAGCGACAATTTGAGTGTCATTATTATATCCTTCGGGAAAAAGAGACCTTATAGGTCTGTCTATCAAGCGGCTGATAAGAATTTCTCTTTCTGAAGGCCTTCCCTCTCGTTTAAAAAAGCCGCCTGGTATTTTTCCGGCGGCATAAGTGTTTTCCCTGTAGTCGACTATCAAGGGAAGAAAGGGCTTTTCCTCCATCATTTCTTTTTTGGAGGTGGCGGAGACAAACATAATAGTATCTCCGTAACGGAGAAAAGCTGATCCGTCGGCTTGTTTACCGATTTTGCCTATTTCGATAGAAAGAGTTTTGTTGTTTATTTCAATATTGATTTTATTGTTAGACATTCTGATTCCCCTGGCCTTTTCGCTTACTTTCTGAGTTTAAGCCTTTTGATCAGCTTCTCGTAGCGCTTAACATCTTGCTTTTTCAAGTATTCCAGAAGCCTTTTTCTTCTTCCAACCATTCTCATAAGGCCAGTCCGGGAGTGATGGTCCTTTTTATGCGTTGAAAAATGCTCGGTTAAATAGTTGAGTCTATTAGTCATAAGGGCAATTTGAACTTCCGGTGAACCTGAGTCAGAAGGGTTAATTTTGTAATCGTTGATGATTTTTGATTTTTCTTCTTTACTCAGCGTCAACATCTTCTCCTTAAGAAATTTTAAGTAATATTAACAAAAAAGCCTAGGAATGTAAATCTTTTAAAATACCTGAATTATTCATAAAAACTGCCGACACTATATTTTATTTACAGTGATATGAGCTCTTTATGTTGTTTTTCTCATAACCAAGATTCAGACTTTCTTCCATGTTCTCAATTTTATTATAAGTCGGCATTTTTTCCCCTTTGGGCAAAAAAATAGGGGACCGTCCGCTTTGTTCGAGCTTT
>DAOUYU010000176.1 GCA_030673995.1 Candidatus Aminicenantota bacterium | reverse complement strand
CCTGTTTGGCACCTCGATGTCGGCTCATCGCATCCTGGGGCTGAAGCCGGTCCCAAGGGTTGGGCTGTTCGCCCATTAAAGCGGTACGTGAGCTGGGTTTAGAACGTCGCGAGACAGTTCGGTCCCTATCCGCGGTAGGCGGAGGAAATTTGAAGGGAGCTGTTCCTAGTACGAAAGGACCGGAACGGACGAACCTATAGTGTACCAGTTGTCCCGCCAGGGGCATCGCTGGGTAGCTACGTTCGGTAGGGATAACCGCTGAAAGCATATAAGCGGGAAGCTCGCCCTTAGATTAGATTTCCCTCCCTTCGGGGCTAAAGGTCCCTCGTAGACTACGAGGTTGATAGGCTGGATGTGTAAGTCCGGTAACGGATTGAGCTAACCAGTACTAATAGACCGTGAGACTTGACCATAAAGTTTATTCAGGGCAAAAAATTAAAAAAGGAGAGGCAGCTATTAACTTAAAGCTGCCTGTCCCTTTTTTTTCGCTAATTGACAAAGAAAGGGGAAGAGTCCCCATATTATAAGATTATAATTTTTATAAGATTATAATCCCGGCAACCATAACAAAGAGGAGACACCCGTTCCCATTCCGAACACGGAAGTTAAGCTCTTTAGTGCCGATGGTACTGCTCGGGGGACCGAGTGGGAGAGTAGGTCGTTGCCGGGTTTTTTTTAAGTTGTTGCAAAACTTTCCTTCCAGATAACTCCAAGAAAATCAGGCTTGATTTTTGAAGCCATTGAAATTGTATCAAAGGGATTGTATTTTCTTTATTGACTATTTCCTATGAGCATGGTGTCACTTTAGGGAACGTCCCCATTTAACACCTAAAATATTTGCAGCATTCACCTCCCAGCTTACCAGAAGAAAGTCCATCAGACTAGAAAAAAGGAGAGAGAAAAAAGGAGAGAGAAAAAAGGGGAAAGTAAAAAGGGGACAGGCAACTTTTTTCCTAAAAAAGTTGCCTGTCCCCTTTTTACTAACAATGTTGATTGAAATTATTCTGTATTTTCATTATTATTATAAGGACAGAGAAACAATCTCATGGTTCACTCAACAACGATAATTTGTATTCGCCACAAAGGCAAACTCGTCGTGGCTGGAGACGGCCAGGTTACCATAGACCAGACCGTATTGAAACAGAAAGCCAATAAAATCAGGACTCTTTACAAAGGGAAGGTTTTGGCAGGGTTTGCCGGAGCCACTTCCGATGCTTTTGCCCTTTTTTCAAGGTTCGAGGCGAAGCTGGAAGAGTATCATGGAAATCTCTCCCGCGCAGCGATCGAACTGGCCAAGGAGTGGCGGCTGGATAGGGCGCTCCGCAGGCTGGAGGCTCTCTTGATCGTAGCCGATGAGGAGAATTCTTTTCTGATTTCAGGGACGGGTGATGTTGTCGAGCCTGATGATGGAATCATTGCTATCGGTTCAGGAGGGCAATTTGCTCTGGCTGCTGCCCGGGCCTTAATTCATTTTACCGACTTATCCGCCAAAGAGATTGCTCTGGAAGCCATGAAAATAAGCGCAGGTATCTGTGTTTACACCAATAATCACATTACAGTCGAGGAACTTTAAATGGCAATAGCGCTTCCTCAGAGTTTAGAGAAACTGGCCTTAAAATCCATGGAAACAGAACTCACTCCGCAGGAGATTGTATCCGAGCTGGACAAATTCATCATCGGCCAGCAAGCTGCCAAAAGGGCGGTAGCCATAGCTTTAAGGAACAGGTATCGGAGGAGAAAGCTTCCTCCGGAGCTTGGCGATGAGATCGCGCCCAAAAATATTTTGATGATCGGACCCACGGGCGTGGGCAAGACCGAGATATCCCGCAGACTGGCCAAATTGACCTATTCTCCTTTTCTGAAAATTGAAGCCAGCAAGTTTACTGAAGTCGGTTATGTCGGCCGGGATGTGGAGTCCATGATAAGAGATTTGGTGCGGATTTCCGTTGATCTGTTAAAGTCGGAAAAGTTTGAGGAAATCAAAGAGAAAGCAAATAATAATGTTGAGGAGAAGATACTGGATATACTCCTCCCTCCGATAAGGAGAAGTGTAGACACTGTTGATGAAAACGACCAATTAAAATTTCAGGAGACCAGGGAAAAACTGAGAAAGAAACTCAGGAATGGGCTGCTGGATGAAAGAATGATAGAAATCGAGGTCAAGGAGAAGATGTCGTCTCCTCTCGAGATTTTTTCTAACTCAGGTATGGAAGAAATAGGTATTCAGATTCAGGAGATCATTCCTGGATTTTTAGGCGGAAAACCTAAAAGACGAAAGGTTAAAATAAAAGAAGCTCAGGAATATTTATTAGAGGATGAACAGAAAAGATTGGTCGATATGGACCAGATCGCTCGCTTGGCCGTTGAGAGAGTGGAGCATTCCGGGATCATCTTTTTGGATGAGGTGGATAAAGTTGCCGGCCGGGAAACAGGCCACGGTCCCGAGGTCAGCCGGGAAGGCGTTCAAAGGGATTTGCTTCCCATAATCGAGGGAACCACAGTCAATACCCGTTTTGGCCTGGTGCGAACGGATCATATTCTTTTTATCGGAGCCGGAGCTTTCCATGTTACCAGACCATCGGATCTCATACCAGAACTCCAGGGAAGGTTTCCGATCAGAGTAGAGCTGACGTCCCTGGATAAAAAAGATTTCGTCAAGATATTAACCGAACCGGAAAATGCTCTCATCAAGCAGTATAGAGCTCTTTTAGAGACAGAAGGAATTCGCATTGATTTTACAGAGGATGCTATCGATGAGATCGCTGATATTGCAGAAAAGGTCAATGATGATTCTGAAAATATAGGAGCTCGAAGGCTTCACACTGTCATGGAGAAAGTCATGGAAGACATATCTTTTGAAGCTCCGACTTTAAAAAAGAAGAAAATTTCAATCGACAGGAAATACGTCCATAAACAGCTTAAGGATATTGTCGAAGATCAGGATCTGAGCCGCTTCATCCTTTAATGAAGAGATTTTCGTTTTTTTTTATTCCCTTGTTTCTTTTGCTCTTCTTTGATTTCTGTGGAAAAAAAGGTCCACTTTTA
>DAOUYU010000121.1 GCA_030673995.1 Candidatus Aminicenantota bacterium | reverse complement strand
GAATAATTCAGGATGCCTGGATTCTTCAGGAAAGATGGGAAAGGTCAATATCCAGCCTCTTGATCATCTCATTCAATGTGGTGGGCTTGACTCCTAAGAGGCGTGCAGCATTTTTCTGGATACCTTTTGTTTTCTTTAGAGCGCTAATGATCGCTTTTTTCTGCTGTATTTGAATATATTCTTTCAGGTTAAGCTCTTTATTTGGAGAAGAAAGTATTCTGGCATCTTCATGAGCGGACAGGAGGAAAGGTGGAATGGTTTTTCTTGTTATGAACTTTGATTTCGTAAGAACGATAGCTCTTTCGATCAAATTTTCAAGCTCTCTTATGTTTCCGGGCCAGTCATAATTGACCAGGATCTCTATAACATCTTCGGTAATGCCCTCTATTTCTTTTTTGTTTTCTTTGCTGTAGATGTCTAAAAAGTGTTTCATAAGGATCGGGATGTCCTCTTTTCTTTCTCGCAGAGGAGGGAGCTCTATTTTAATGACATTTAACCGGTAGAAGAGGTCCTGACGGAATTTATTCTGCTTGATGAGCTCCTCCAGGTCTGAATTCGTTGCGGCAATCAGTCTGACATCGACTTTGATTGTTTTTGTCCCTCCTAACATCATGAACTCTTGGTCTTGCATAACCCGAAGCAATTTCGCCTGTGTTTCTGGATTGAGGGAAGAAATCTCATCAAAAAAGATAGTTCCTTTATCGGCTGCTTCAAACAGGCCTTTTTTGTCGCTGACGGCTCCGGTGAAGGCTCCCCTGACATGACCGAAAAGCTGGCTTTCTAAAAGGTCAGGAGGGAGAGAACCGCTGTTGACGATTATAAAAGGAAGATTTGCCCGGTTACTGTTTTGGTGGATGGCTCTTGAGACCAACTCCTTTCCTGTTCCGCTCTCACCTTGAATCAAAATCGTACTCCGGGTGGGAGCGGCAGCCTTTATGACTTCGAATATGCTTTTCATGCCTGTGCTTTTTCCGATGATGTTTTCAAAACTGAACTTTTTGCCGAGCTCGTCTTTCAAACGAATGTTTTCTTCCTTAAGTTTTTTGTGTTCTATTGCTCTTTTGATGGTGAGGAGGAGCTCGTCGTGTTTAAAAGGTTTCTGGATGTAGTCAAACGCTCCCGTCTTCATTGCAGAAATCGCTGATTCTACAGAGGCATAGGCTGTGATGATGATGATGACAGCGTGAGGCTCTATCTTCCTTATTTTTTTGAGAACTTCTATTCCGTCCATTCCAGGCATGAGCAGATCCAGGAGAACGAGGCCAAAGGATTGGGTGGAGTATTTGTCAAGGGCTTCCTCTCCACTGGAAGAGATTTCCACCTCATAGCCTTCTGAGGTTAGGAGTTCACCAAGAACTTCGTGGATGATGGGTTCGTCATCGATGACATGAATTGTTGTCTTCTGTACCATTTTTTCGTTTTAAGGAGCAGAAACTTTATTCATTTTTTTCTTGTCTAAATTCAAGGGTATATAAAGGGTGAACAGAGATCCCTTTTCGATATCGCTTTCCACAGTTATATTCCCTTCGTGTTCTTTGATGATGGCATAGCTGATGGATAAGCCAAGGCCAGTTCCTTTTCCTATCCCTTTAGTTGTAAAGAAAGGATCAAAGATATGAGGCAAGTGTTGATCTTTGATCCCAGTGCCGGTGTCTTCAATCTTCATAACAGCCTGGTTATTCATTTGAGATAGTTCGATTTTTAATATCCCGCCGTCAGGCATGGCATCAATGGCATTGAGGATGATGTTGATGAAAACCTGTTGGAGCCTGTCTCCCTCTGCCCAGATAGATTTCACTGGAGAGAGCTTGAGTTCTAAGCCGATATTCATAGTTTTCAGTTTGTAATCGATCAGCGAAAGGATCTCTTGGAGGTTTTCCTTGAGGTTGACCTTGTGAAAGGAAGAATCTGAAGGATTGCGGGCAAAATTGAGGAGATTTTTTATTATTCTGGCAACTCTTTCCGTTTGGGCTTCAATCTTCTCCAGGATTTGAGAGTGGTGAGAGCTGGCAAGTTTTTTCTGGAGTATCTGGACGTAACTTGAAATTCCCGTAAGGGGAGTGTTGATCTCGTGAGCGACACCTGCTGAAAGGAGGCCGATCGATGCCAGCTTCTCTGAAGTGAGGAGCTGCTGCTGAAGAGATATTTTTTCCGTTATGTCCTCAAAGGCGATGACTGTCCCGTAAGGATTCATATCATTGTCCAGAAGAGGGGTTTTTGCTATGTCGAATATTTTTTTCCCTCCTTGAGACGTGTTCAGGGTGATCTTGCTCAAAAGGCGAAAATCCTGTTGCATGTCCGAGGGAAAGAGGGCGTAGAAATTTTCAGGTCCTAACACATCAACTAAACTTTTGTTCATGACGTCTTCTTTTTTTATGAGGAAGGTTTCTTCCAGCACACGGTTCCATCCGATGATTTTTCCGTTTCTATCAACAACAGCTACACCGACGGTTAGGCTTTCGATGATGTTTTCGCTGTAGTTTTTTAGCCTTTCCAGCTCTAAGGCTCTACTGTGAGCCTGGTTGTAAAGATAAGCATTCTCTAAGGCTAAAGCTACTGGAGAGGATATGGTTGTCAGCAGCTCCCAGTCTTCGCTGGTGAGGAACGTGTTGTCCATTTTTTTGCCCATACCCAGACAGCCGATTATCTTGTCTTCGACTTTCAGAGGCAGATAGTGAAAAAAGCCGTGGGAGGAAAGCGGCCTGAATTGTGTTTGGAGCTCTTCACTTTCAGTGAAAGAATAAGAGGAAAGAAACTCTTTTTCTTTTAAGCTTTGGTAGCTTTGGTCATCAAAGGTGATTTTTGTGCGGGAGTGAGGCACTTTACCCCTGGATTTAAAGATACGGAAAGAATTTTTTTCATTACCCACGGGAAGGAGGAGAGCAATGTGGTTAAGAAAGAGAGCATTGGCAATCAGTTCCAAAAGGGATGTAGAGAGTTTTTGAAGGTTCCTTTCTCGACTGATTTCTTTACTTATAGAGAGAAGGGTTTTTCGGTATTTGTAACTCCGCTTGTAAAAAGCTCTATCCAGGATGGATTGGAAGAGTGTTTTTAAGGGAGAAAAAAGCGTTGCTCCGAGAATTATGGCCAGCAGTCCTAAAAAGAAGGCATCGAGTTTGTTTTCAGAGAAGACTTTCGTCTGGGAAGTAACGATAAAGTAGAGGACAACAAGGACGGCTGAGGCGGATATCAAAGTGACTGCTTTTTTGAGCAGAAGCTCAAAATCTATGAGCTTGTACCGGGAAATGCTGTAGGAAAAGGTCAAAGGAATGAGAGCCTGAAGAGTGATCGTGAGCTCTGCCGCTTTGGAGGGGATCAGGCCGAAGGCGAAGGGAATGATGTAGAAAAAGGTAAAGGGAATGATACCCAAACCGAGTCCATAGACAATCCATTTCAATTGTCTCTTGGCTAAAAGGTTTGAGGTTTGACGCATGCTGTTGACGATGCTTCCAAGGGTCAAGATTGAAAAAAAGCCAAAATGAAGAAGGTCCAATTTTTCCGATGTCTCGTACAGGTTAAGGACGGAAAAGTCGCTCAATTTGCTGGAAAAGGGAAGATGAAGATAGATTTTTGTCAGAAGAAGCACAAAGCCAGGAAGATAGAGAAAATAAATGGAAGCAGCTTTTTTTAAGATTTTTTTTCGTTCAGGGAAAACAATGAAGAAATGAAGGAGTAAAGGCGGAAAAATCAGAAAAGCTGCACTGTCAAGCCAGTAGAAAAGACTGTCCAGGATATTCAGCTCTCCTGTGGGAGAAAAGGTATAAAAGGAATAAAAAGCTAATAATATGAGGTATAAAAAGACATAAGGCATAGAAAAGGGCTTCTTGGATTTGAGAAGAACGACAACCGCAATAACAAGTGTGGTTAAGCCGATAAGAGCAAGGTAGAAATAGATGAGGTTTGGCCCCTTTTGAACAAGATAAAAAGATGGAGTAATGAGCTCTCCTTCTCGAATGATTTGATAAGTTACCTTTTGATCTAAGCGTCCCGCTGTCCAGAGGTTCTTTGCGGTGTCTATTTTATTTTTTACTGGATTTTCATTGATAGAATAGAGGATGTTTCCTTTTTTAATTCCTCCAAAATAAGCTTCGCTGTTAACATCGACTTTTACAGCCATTTGACCTTCCGGGCTTTCATCCCAGAAAACGCCGTCTGTAGGCTCTTTCCAAGCAATTTTTTTATAGATATTAAGTCCCCCCAGTATAAGGAGAATCAGAATAGGTAAAAATGCAATGTAGAGCTTGATTTTCTCGTGATGACTTGTTATCTGTTTTTTGGAGAATCCAAAAAATTGAATCATTTCAGTAAAAAATATATGGATAGATTAGTTTAGGATATGTTTTTTCCCAGCTCTGATTGCCCATTTTATGCTGGGTTGCTTCAATAATTTCTGTAATGTTGCGTCTTCTTTGAGTCCCAAAGGTTTTGTATTCCTTGAAAGGAATGTACTCATGTAATCGTATTTGGGCTTTTTAACAGGCACATCTTGCGGCCGTGATGCTGACCTGTTGATAAAAAATAAACCTTTTGAACAAAGACTCTTATGTGAAGATAGAAAGAGAGACATAAATATCAAAAGAAAAAGTATTAAAAATATCTTCCTTTTCACAGCTTTAAAATAAATCTTTCACCGGCAATTGTCAACACTAGAACATGAGATGATGAGAGTAAATCATCTTTTCAGGTGATAAAATGTCATTCTGGAATTCATCTTTAAGGGCTATTTACTTATGAGGGGATTTTTTTTAATCTGGGACCAATGTAGATTGCAGGTTCTGATGATGCTCATTGCCGAAGAGAAATATCCGAAGCTGGAATTCTGATGTTGAGAGGGCTGGGTTTTGAGAAAACCGTGAGAAAGGCTGAGCGGGCATAGTCCCTCTCCCTTAGGGAGAGGAGAGCGAACCCTGTATCCGAGCGGGGTTTCCTCGCTGGGGAAATCCTGCGTATTTTTGAAACTCCCAGCCTGAGCCAATTTGACAAAAATCAGTGGATAATTTAACATTATTTGTAATATTTAGAGAAATTTATAAACATTCACTTTAAAAAAATGCCTTACTATTATTGTCGACTCGCTGCTGAAGATGGAAATGTGATTTCCCACTCTTTTCTTGCTTCTTCTGCAGAAGAATGCCGAATGCATTTCGAGAAAAAGGGACTCTGTATTTTATCCGTCAAGCGAGATTGGAAAAAGATAGATATTACTGTTCCTTTTGAGAAAAAGATCAAAGACAGGGATTTTATCTTGCTTAATCAAGAGCTCGTGGCTCTTATCAAAGCAGGTTATCCCGTGCTCAAGAGTATTGAAGTTATAGCCAACCGCGTTAAGAACTTTCATCTCAAAGAATTGTTGTTGAAGGTCGAGAATGAAATTCGGGGAGGCAAATCTCTTTCAGAAGCTTTTGCGCCTTTCGAAAAAAATTTCTCGAGCTCGTACATTGCTTCCCTTATGGCAGGAGAGCGAAGTGGAAACTTGGCCGGTACGATTAGCCGGTTTATTGATTATGCCAAAGTTATTTCCCGGACCAAATC
>DAOUYU010000042.1 GCA_030673995.1 Candidatus Aminicenantota bacterium | reverse complement strand
AAGCATGAGCAGATGTGCCTCAAAAATGAAGGAATGTTCCTTCCCCATCTTCTTTTTTACTTCCTCTTTGACGCGAGTCAGTTGACCTTTTGTCCTCTCGACAGCTTTCTTTAACCTCGTCAACTCTTCCTCAAACTTATCTGGAGATATGGCTTCCTTCCTCGAGGTGAAAATCACTCTCTCAGTGAGCATAACCTCACCAATAGCAATACCTGGAGAAACTCCAATCCCTCTTAGCCTGAAATAATCCATGAAAAATTACTCTTTTTCCTGAAATCTATCATCTATGAGTGCTACCAAGGCTTTTAGAGCACTTTCTTCATCCTTTCCTGAAATCTTTAAAGTAATTCGAGCTCCTTGGACAGCTGCCAAAGTCAGGATACCCAATATACTCTTGCCGTCGATCTTCGCTCCTTCTTTCTCTATTCTGACAGATGATGCAAAACGATTTGCCAGATTGACGAATTTAACTGCAGCCCTGGCATGCAATCCCAACTTATTCTTTATGGTGACCGTCTTTTTGAGCATCGTTTCAGCTTAGCTTAATGCTTGGAATTCAAAAGAGCGCTTGCCAGATGGATGTTCTTTTTCCCCTGCTCAACAACCTTTTTTACCACTTCTTTTAAATTATTGCTTCTCTGGAGAGAAAGAAACTTGATAAGCATCGGCAGGTTGACTCCCGTAATGATCTCTACCTGATCGTTTTTTAAAAAGCTGAAACTCAAATTAGAGGCTGTCCCCCCAAACATATCAGTAAAAATCACCACTCCATTTTTCTGGTCGACTCTTTTCAGACTTTTACTGATCTTCTTTTTCGATTCTTCAACATCATCATACCACCCGATAGAAATAGCCTCAATGTTCACTGCCTCACCGATGATAATCGTTAGGGCATTCAAAAGCTCTTCAGCCAACTTTCCATGAGAGACAATGACTCCTCCAATCATTCTCGCATCCTGTTACACGGTGACTGCATTTATCAATTTAACAAAAAATTATCACCTCAGTATTTTTTCATTGATTATATTATCATTTCTTGGAAATTTACTTAAGTGTTTTCTTTTAATAATCCAGGCTAAGTTGCTGGCTTAATCTTCAATCAAGGCTATAAAAGCAAGAAAACGAGACGTTTACTTTACCTATTTATAAACATCCCTATGATAAATTCTGACATTGTATTTTTTTTTCTTAAGGTGTTCATTAAGCTTATCAGCTAATACCACAGACCTATGTCTTCCGCCTGTACAGCCTGTGGAAATCGTCAGGTGGCTTTTTCCCTCGTTAATGAATCTAGGTATCAAAAAATCGACAAAGAGGTACAACCTGGCGAGAAATTTTTTCGTCTCTCCTTCTTTAAGGACATACTTCCTGACTGCCTTGCTTTTCCCTGTTTTATTTCTCAACCCATCGATATAAAACGGATTAGGCAAAAACCTTGTATCAAAAACAAGATCTGAATCCAGTGGAATGCCATATTTGTATCCAAAACTGACCACAACAATTTGCATCTTTTCATATTTTTCCTTTAAAAGCTTTTTTGTGAGATGCTCTTTCAGCTGATGAATGTTAAGCGATGTTGTATCAATGACTTCATCTGCCATACCCTTAATTGCAGCCAGCCTTTCCCTCTCTAAGTGAACACTTTCCGTCACAGATTTCCTTCTTGTCAGAGGATGAGGCCGCCTGCTTTCGCTGAATCTTTTAATCAAAATCTCGTCCGAGGCTTCAAGGAAAATCAACCGCGGAGATATTTTTTTCCTGATTAACTTCAGAACTTCAGGAAATTCTGTCTCGAATCCAGCCTCCCTGATATCCACCACAAGAGCAGCTTTTTCTATTTCCACTTCTTTTCTGCTCCAGAGTTCAATAAAGCTGGGAATAAGCTTGGCGGGTAAGTTGTCAATGCAGTAATACCCCAAATCTTCGAGAGATCGGCTGGCTATAGTCTTCCCTGACCCTGATAATCCAGTTATTATGAGGAACCTGTCGTCCTTCACTTTTTCCTCCTGGCTTCACCGAACGGAGAGGGCACGATTGAGTTTTCTGACTATATCCAGAGGCGCATGATAGCCTTTTTCTTTAAGGATATGCGCTTTACAAGCAACTTCTATTAAGGTTGCGATATTCCTACCAGGAGCCACAGGAATGTTTATCTGGGGGATTTTTTTTCCTAGTATTTCATAATCCTCAGGGAACTTCAGGCCAAGCCGGTCGTGCTCTTTCAAGCGATGCATCTTTTTAAGCCTAATGACTAAGTTTATCTCTATCTGTTTTTTGATGGATTCTGCCCCAAAAATCTCTCTAATATTTATGATGCCCAATCCCCTTATTTCCATAAAATTACGGGTGAGGGGAGGGGCCGACCCCACCAATTTGCCGCCAGCACCTTTCTTAACTTGCACAACATCATCACAAATGAAATGATAACCTCTGGAAACAAGCTCTAGGGCGATTTCGCTTTTTCCGATGCCGCTTTCACCAACAATGAGAATCCCCAATCCAGAAATATGGAGCAATTCTCCAGAAGTTATAATCTGACCAGGAGACAGGGAAAGGAAAAAACTCTTCATTCTCTCTCGACAAATGTTTTGAGAAAACTCAGAATAAAAAAGTGCCAATCGTCTTTTTTTTATCTCCTCCTTGATCTCTAAAGGAAATGAACGACCATCGGCAAGAATCAAGCAGAAGGCATCGTCCTTTAATCTCTCGTTGAATAATTCCTTCCTCTTTCTGGTGGAAAGGGTTTGCATATCTTTAATGTCTCTTGCACTCCAGACTTGAACCGGGGAACGGTCTTTTTGCAAGGAAGATTGAGCCGTTTTTCTAGAAAAACCAATTTTTCCTAATCCCAGCCTGAGTTTGAGAATATCCTTTGTCTTCTGGTAAAATTCTCTGACTTCAAACTGGGATTCTTTTTCGCTAACCATTTAATTTCTCTTCCTCTTTTCTCATAACATCCAATATAGAACTGATGCTTTCGGCTCGAAGAATTTTTTTCTCCAAAGAGGAAGACTTCCGGACAAGGTGAGCAATGGCTGCTAAGATTTGAAGATTCAAACTCGGATTATCGGGCGAAGATACTACCAGAAAAAAAACATGTGACGGCTTTCCATCCAAAGAATGAAAATCCACACTTTTTTTTGAAACAGCCAGCATAACGACAGGATTTTTTACTCCTTTCATCTTGCAGTGTGGAATAGCAACGCCTTCTCCAATGGCAGTACTACCTAATTTTTCTCTCTGAAGGAGTTTTTCGTACAACTCCTTATTTTTTGCAATCTTGTTCTTCTTTTTTAAAAAAGCGACCATTTCTTTGAGAACACCTTCTCTATCCTGAGATTCAAGCTCAGCGATAACCATATCTTGCATCAATAAATTATACAGTTTCACTGCTCTTTCCTATTCAAGTTCAATGAAGCCATAATTTCCGTCTTTTCTCCGGTGAACAACAGCCCATTTCTCAGAACCCAATGTTCTAAAAACAAAGACTCCTTTCTTTTTCAGATCAAATTGAATAATGGCTTCCTCAAGAGACATGGGCTTTAAAGAATAATCCTGACTCCGAATGATTCTTCTTGGCTGTTCTTCCGCTTCTGCTGGAAGAGGAAAGGCCTCTCTTTCTCTATTCTTTCTTCTTTTCCTTTCTCTTAATTTTTCTCTCTCCTTTTTGACTCTCTTCTCTATATTATCAAAAGCCAAGCTGAGAGAACTTAACATATCATGTGTCTCTTCCACTGTATTTAAAACTGACTTCCTGGCTCTTACATTTATATCAACCTTATGCCTGTACTTTTCAACAGAAAGGATGAGATCGATATCAATCTTTCTTCCTAGAAATTTCTCTAAAGATTTAATCCTTTTTTCACAGAATTGTCTTATTTCAGGAGTTATACTTGTGTGTCTGGCGGTGAAATTTATGCTCATTAAGCTTCCTCCATTTTAAACCTTCTTTTTCTTATGTGGGAAGGAGGTATCTTGAGCTGCTTTCTGTACTTGGCCACAGTCCGCCGGGCAATCTTTAAGTTTTCCCGCGCCAGCATATTGCCTATCTCGATATCACTTAATGGGTTCCTCTTATCTTCGTTCTCTATAAGTTTTTTAATCTTTTCTTTAATTCTTAAGGAAGAGATCTCCTCACCAAAATCTCCCGAGAGGGACTTATGGAAAAAATATTTAAGAGAAAAGACACCTCGAGGTGTCATGATGTATTTGTTTGCAACCACACGCCCCACCGTAGATTCATGAACGCCAATCTCCTGGGCTAATTCTATCAAAGTCAAGGGCTTAATAAATTCAATCCCTTTCTCTAAAAAATTTCCCTGCTTTTCAACAATGTATTTTGCTACCTTATAAACCGTTTGATTTCGCTGGTCCAGGCTCCGTAAAAACCAAAACGCTTTTTTCATCTTATCTTTCAGGAATCGGTAGGCATCAGGGTTGTCTTTCGAAGCTTGAGACAGAAGCTTCTTGTAATAGCCATTGATTCTCAAGCGGGGTAAACCTTCGTTATTTAATACTATTTTAAGCTCATCATCTTCTTTGGACACAATAATATCCGGGACAACATAAAATGTTCTCCCTCCACTGTATTTTCTTCCTGGAGAGGGATTCAGGCCTTTAATGACTTCTATATGATGCTTCACGTCTGAAAGAGGAATGCCAAGCAGCTTTGCCAGATGAGAATAATCGGATTTTTCCAGGAGATAAAGATATTGGCCAATGATTTCGCGAGTTATCTCATCCTGGATTTGAAAATAGTCCATTTGAGCCAGGAGGGTTTCTTTCAGATCTAAGCTTCCTATTCCCACAGGATCAAAGTTTTTGATTTTTTCGCGGATCTCATTTATCTTCTCTACAGAGGCATCGCTTGTTTTTGAAATCTCTTCCACTGAAACAGTCAGATAGCCGTCCTCATTTATATTGCCTATAATATACTGAGCGATCTCTTTGTCTTTTATATCAAAAAATGTCAGGTTAGCCTGCCAATTGAGGTGGTCCCACAGAGAGGGACTTTTGGAAACGATATTTTCTAAAGACAGCGCTTCCTTCTTCTCTGAAAAATATGGACGAAATCCATCATCAAAATATTCCTGAAAGTATGATTCAAATTCTGAATCTTCAACCTCACCTTGGGATTCCATAGAACTCTCTTCCTCTTGATCTTCCCGTGTTTCGAGTTTCTCCTTTTCTTTCTCTTCCTTCTCTTTTTCCTTTCCTTCTGTATTTTTTTCCTTTCCTTCTGTATTTTCCGCGATATTTTTTTCCACTGTTTCTTCCTCACATTCGAGCATAGGATTTTGGGAAAGCTCGGTGTCAATGATTTCAATCAACTCTAGATTCGTTAAGGGAAGGAGCTTTATGGCTTGCTGAAGAGCGGGAGCAAGGATCAACTTTTGAACCTGTTTCTGTTCGAGCCGTAGTTTTAGAGTCATAATTATTCTCTCATCAAGCTTAATTTATTAAATCAAGAAAGTCTAAAATCTTCTCCTAAATAACTTTTCTTCACATCATCAGAGATAACTAACTCCTGGGGTGTGCCCTCCATTAAAATTTTTCCTTTATCGATGATATAAGCTCTATCCGTAATCTTCAAGGCTTCCCTTACACTGTGATCTGTTAAAAGAATCCCTATTCCTCTCTTCTTAAGGGAAAGAATGATTTCCTGCAAGTCATGGATGGCTAAAGGATCTATGCCCGTAAAAGGCTCATCCAGAAGTACGAACTCGGGAGTTGTGATCAAAGCCCGAGCGATTTCAAGCCTCCTTCTTTCCCCCCCTGAAAGAGTAAACGCTTTAGCTTTAGCCAGCTGCTCAAGTCCAAACTCCTTGAGAATCGTTGTTAGCCCGCCATCGTTCTTTAAATGGACATTTCGAATCGTCTCTATGATGGACAAGAGATTGTCCTCCACACTCAGCTTTCTAAACGCGGAAGGTTCTTGAGGAAGAAGACACAGCCCTTTTCTTGCTCTCATATACATAGGAAGATTTGTAATGTCTTCCCCATTCAGAAAAAATTTTCCAGAATTTTTAGGAATGAGGCCGAGAATTATGGAAAACGTTGTTGTTTTCCCCGCTCCATTGGGCCCTAAAAGACCAACGATCTCGCCTTTCCTGACATATAGAGAAATATTATCTACGACTTTCTTCTTTCCATAGCTTTTTTGCAGCTTTTCCGCCTCTAAACAATCTTTCATCTTTCACGTTTTATTACTGTTATCGACCTTTCTTTGCCTTTATTTTCTACGAAAATTCTACCATCGGCTATGTAAAAAGTCAATTTATCCCCCTTTGTTATCCCCCTCTCTTTGTCTTCCAGAACAGGGTTTCCCAGAAGTATGATTGTCTCCTTATCCGGGTCGTATCTTGCTTCTTTGCCTCTCGCTTCACCCACATCTTGAACGATGACAACCTTTCCTCTAGCAACTGTCTCCTTCATGTCTTCCATATTTTCCTTCAGATAGACATAAACGAACTGAGCATAAAGAATGAGGTCTTTAATCTTTAAAGTGCATTTCTTTTCATACAGAACAAGATTCTCCTCAGGCTTAAAAGTCATTTGAGCAGCAGAGATCTCTATACGTTCCTCCTTCTTTTCTTCTTTTGGCTTATGAGGAAATATGGATTTTACATTATCCGTACAAAAGATTTCTCCTGTTTCCTCATAAAGCTCGACATCATCGGCAAACAATGTTTTCTTTTCCTGCCATATTTTTACATTCCCCTTAAAGAGAAAACGCTTTTTCTCATCAAAATATCTCATTTCTTTTGCTCTGATAGAAACGGGATATTCTCTTGAGAAAATGCCGATGGAATTTTCTTCTCCTTTTCCTGATTTTAAGACAACCTTGACTCCGCCTTTAGCTTCGAAGTTATTGCTATCAAGATGCAGCGTAACCCCATCGGTAAAAACATCACTATCTGAAGAAGTAATTCTTGTCTCAAACGGACCTTTTCCCTTAACCCTAAGGATATCCGTATTGTCTTTTATGGTTAGAGTTTCTCCTGCAATAAGGCGGCGCTCCTCAGGATCTTCTCCCTCATCTATCATCCTCGCATTTTTAAATGCATGGAATTCTTTCAGGCCTCCTTCCAGGTCAAATTCGAACTTAACCGATTCTGCAAGAATATGGGTGCTACTTCCGGACTCTGAAAAAAACTTGAATGAACAGCTCTGTTTACCCTCTAAGACTTGGATTGTCTGGAGACTTGGGAAAGATTTGATCTTTATCTCTTCTGCCTCAATCTCACGCTTCTCACTTCGGGCTAAAAAAGAAGGCTGATTGCGAGAAGAACTCTCTCTCTTTTCTTCATCTATTAGAATAGCCTTGGCTTTTCCTTTTAAAAACAAAGTCCTGATAAGTTCTTCATCAGGCGATAACTCAAAGTAAAGATTATTAGCCGAAGCATGACTCTTTCCTCGAAAAAGAAGCACTCCCCCTTTCATCGTGCCTCTTTTATTTTCTCGGCTGTACACAAGGTCATTTCCCCAGACGATAACAGGGAAAGATGTTTCAAATTTTGGCATTAAAGAGAGTTTGGCGCTTTCATGGAGTTCTATTTCTTCCTGTTTCATAGAGTAGGTCATCTTCCGGGCAGAACCTTTTAGTCTCTGCGAATAGAATGTCACCCCACTCTCAGTCCAAAAAAGCTCCTCCTTATCTTCATAATGCAGTACTGTTGACTCAATGATCAAATCCTTGAAATTTGCCTTTGTCTTGCCTGTTGCTACAAAGTGATTCATATCTCTGTCATAGACAACTTCATCGCCGTAGAGAAAAACGTCTTTACCTTCTCTTTTTTTAAAAAAGATGATTTCTACATTTCCCTCTAAATGATATTGGTCATCCTCTCCCAGATACTGCCTATCTGTTATAACGCTATGAGTGGGCTCTTTTCCTTCGGTTCGGGTATATTTAAGTCTTTCTTTCTTCTCGATTTTCTGCTGTGTGAGTTTTTCTGCCTTCACAGGGACTCTGTGTTTCACCTGAGATCGAATAATAAAAAGACCTATAACTACCGCAAGAACAACGAGAAAAACCGCAATCCCTGCTCTTATAATCCTTGTTAAAAGCACGTTTTTCCCTTCAAATCCTCTGCTTAGGCTTTTATGTCTTCAAGAGAAAGGTTAAGCCTTTTTTCCCCCATGTATTCGGAAAATTGAAAAGAATAGACCAGATCAATGATGTCCCCTCTCCTGAAGTTTTGAGCCCAATCATTTCTATTCCATCCCAACGCTTCAAAAATTCTTCCTTTCCGGTTTACCACAAGTTTGCTGTGTCTGCCTTTAATTTCTTTTGGTTCACCTATGACTTCTGCTCTTTCCGTCAGGAAGACCGGCTTGGGATTCCCAGCTCCAAAAGGAGAGAGGAGAGAAAATTTTTCAATAAAAGAGGAAGTGAGGTCAGTAAAATCTATCTTTGAATCGATAGATATTTTCCTCCTTAAATGGTCATCGGTAATTCTCGATCTCACAAAATCATTGACCGCCTTTCTAAAAAAAATCATATTTTCACGCTCAAGCACACAACCGACAGCCATTGAATGCCCTCCGTAATCCAGGAGCCAATCTTTACATTCATGAAGGCAGTCAATCAGGGGAAATTCACTGATGGTTCTCCCCGAACCATATGCTTTTCCATTTTCATAAGAAAAGAGCAGTACAGGTCGATGAAAGAAATCCTTGAGTTTTGAAGCTACGATGCCGAGGACTCCGCGATGCCATTCCTCACAGCCCAAGACAAGAAATCTGTAGCGATCATCAAGAGAGCTTTTCCTGATTCTCTCTAAAGCCTGCTTATAAATTTTCTCTTGCTTTCTTCGCCTCCTGGAATTCAACTCATCCAGATGGCTTACCAGTTCAAGCGATTCTGGAAGAGAATTCGTGAAAAAAAGCTTTACAGCTAAATCAGTTTTTCCCATTCTTCCCGCAGCATTAATCCGCGGCCCGATCCGGAAACCGATATCTCCAGCAGATACACTTTTTCCCTTCAGCCGGCAGATTTCCATCAAGCTCGATAATCCCGGGTCCGAAACATCTTCAAGCGCTTTCAGTCCGAATTTGACAAGAAGTCTGTTCTCACCCCTCAATTGCCCAACGTCAGCTACTGTTCCTATGGAAACCAGCTTAAGATACCAGGGAAGAGAAAGGGATTTTTCCTCCTTGGCAAAAAGAGCTTGAATCAGCTTGAAGACCACTCCAACTCCGACTAAATTCTTATCAGGATATCCGGAGTTTTGGAGAACAGGGTTGAGGATTGCCGAAGCTTCAGGAAGTGAATCCCCGGGGATATGATGGTCGGTTATGATGACATCAATTCCCTCCTCTCTAGCTCTTTTCACAAACGGCATCGCCTTTATCCCGCAATCGACACTAATCACCAGGGCGGCTTTTCTTTCCAGAACAATCTTAATGTATTCCTCTTTGATCCCATAGCCTTCTTTCAATCTCTCCGGAATAAAATAGTCCACCTCTGCCCCCAATGATTCAAGGGCTCTATGAAGCATGACCACCGAAAGAATCCCATCCACGTCATAATCACCGAAAATCAATATTTTCTCTCTCTGGTATATCCCCTGTTTGATTCTCTCCACTGCCTCTCTCATATCTTTCATTAAGAAGGGATCATGAAGGCCATCTAGAGTCCCGAAAAGAAACTCCTGCGCAGCCTCGGGCTCGGTTACATTCCGATTAACCAATACCTGCGCGATCTCAAGAGGAATACCAAGTTCTGTAGAAATAGATTTTGCTTCCTCACGAGGGGGAAATAAATGCCAAACAGCTTTATCCATCAATCGTTAACCTGACTTATCCAGGTTAAATGTAACATAATCTTCTTTAATCAACAACTCACTGAGAGTTGAATTGACTTTAAAAAGCATGAAAAATATAATTGATGTGCAGTGTTAGGAAATCTTAAAGAAAAATTAGCAGGAACCCGAGAAACCTTTAAAGAAAGATTCGAGGAAATTCTTCGAAGCAGCAAAAGCCGAGATGAAATTCTTGATGAGCTTACCGAATCCATGATCCTGGCAGATGTCGGCATGACTTCAACTGAAAAAATCATCCTTTCTATCAGGCAAAAAAGCAAAAAAAAAGATTCTTTTCAAACAATTAAAAAATTACTAGAGGAGGAAATCATAAAAATCCTCTGCCAGTTCCCCGCTGATTTTAACATCAACGACTCTCGTTCTGTTGTCATGCTGGTTGGAGTAAACGGCGGAGGCAAGACAACCTCTCTTGCTAAACTGGCTTATCGCTTTAAAGATCAGGGGAAGAGTATAATGATGGCAGCGGCTGACACCTTCAGGGCAGCCGCCCAGGAACAGCTCGCGCTGTGGGGGAAAAAATTGAATATTCCTGTTGTCAAAGGTCAGTATGGGGCGGATCCTGCATCTGTGATTTATGATGCCATTCAATCCCTTAAGGCCCATTCTCTGCAGCTTCTTCTCATCGATACTGCAGGAAGAGTCCATACAAATGCCAACTTAATGAATGAACTGGAAAAGATTAAACGAGTCATCTCCAGAGAAATTGAAGGGGCTCCCCACGAAACTCTACTCGTCCTGGATGCCAGCATCGGCCAGAACGCTTTGATTCAGGCTAAAGAATTCCTTAAATTTTCGGGTATAACAGGAATCTTTCTCTCTAAACTGGACGGAACCGCCAAAGGAGGAAGCGTTATCAGCATAGTTGATGAGTTGAAACTTCCGATTAAGTTCATCGGTATCGGAGAGGGAGAAAAAGACTTGCTCCGCTTCTCTTCCCGGCAATTTGTCAGGGCCCTTCTATCATGAACAGACTTAAAGATACCTTCTACATCCAGATGGCCTATGCATTTGCCGAAAAAGCAGTAGGATGGGCAACCCCAAATCCTTACGTAGGCGCAGTCATCGTCAGAAAGAATGTCATTGTAGGCTATGGCTATCATGAAAGGCCCGGCCAACCCCATGCCGAAATCCTAGCTCTCCAGAAAGCAGGCTCTCAGTCCCGAAACAGCACATCTTACATTACGCTCGAACCCTGTGTTCATTGGGGAAAAACCCCTCCTTGCGCCGATGCTATCATTCAGGCGCGTCCGAAAAGAGTGGTAATATCTGCGCTGGACCCTAATCCACTCGTCTATAAAAAGGGACTCAAAAAAATAAAGCAAGCAGGAATAGATGTCTCTGTTGGGCTTCTCGAAGAAAAAAACAGACGGCTGAATGAAACATATTTAAAATATATCACAAAAAAAAGGCCCTTTGTTGTAGCCAAGACTGCCACCAGCCTCGATGGGAAAATAGCCACCAAAAAAAATCTCTCTCAATGGATATCTTCTTCCGAAACCAGAAAATACTTCCATCTCTTAAGAGGGGAATATGACTCTTTGATGGTCGGTATCGGTACGCTCATTAAAGACGATCCCCTCCTCACTGTACGCC
>DAOUYU010000117.1 GCA_030673995.1 Candidatus Aminicenantota bacterium | reverse complement strand
TATCGAATGGGCCGAGAAGATGAAGTTCAATTTAGACGCAATTTATGTGACCTTTTCCATAGAGGAAAACGAAACAAGACGAATCTTGATCCGTTGGCTCACTATTGATAACCTTTGATTCTCAATTTTTCGCCTTATCCCAAACTCGTTAACTCATAAAACAAATTGAAATACACAATCAGTTCAGGTATAAATGCTAATAAGTAACAAAGGCTATGAAGGAGAGATAACAATGGAATTTATAAATGATGCCGTTCAATTCATCTCCGGAAATACGTATTTAAGGTTTTTGTCAGCCCTGGTCATTACGTTCATTCTTGCTCTCCTGTCCAAATTCATCCTGAAGAAGGTGTTAAAACCCCTTACTAAGAAGACGAAGACAAAAATTGATGATATAATCGTCAATAGTCTCTCCGCTATCATTTTTTATATCGTCCTTTTGCTGGGAATCAGGATTGGACTGCAGGGTCTTCTGCAGCGCTTTGAGTTCAGGACAACTGTTTCCGATAGTGTCATCAACACATTTTTGATTATTGTTATCGGTGTTTTTCTTTTTAAGATCATCGGAAGTTTTGCCCAACAGTGGACGAAGGAGTGGAAATTCAAGACAAAAACCTCAACAGATGAAAGGCTGATTCCCTTCCTCCAGAAAATATTAAAAGCTGTGGTTATCATTTTAGCCGTGATTTTTGTTTTTAATGCCTGGAAAATAAATATAAGCCCTCTTCTGGCAACAGCTGGAATTGGCGCGCTTGCCATCGGTTTGGCTGTAAAAGATTCCTTAAGTAACATCCTGGGAGGGCTCCAGCTTGTCCTGGATAGAACGTTTAAAGTGGGAGACAAGGTGCAGCTGGAATCAGGAGAAATGGGGCTTATTCTGGATGTCGGCTTGAGAAGCACAAAATTGAAGACCTTTGACCATGAAGTGATACATATCCCCAATGGATATCTGGCCAATTCTAAAATCAAGAATTTCACCCAGCCGGATATTTCGATCCGGGTCAACGTGAATTTTGGTGTTGGATATGGTACGGATACAGAAAAAGTTCGAAGGGTCGTCCTTGATGCTGTAAAAAAAATAGATTCTGTCATTGAAGAACCTGAGACGGTGGTTCAGTTTTTGAAAATGTCCGATTTTTCCCTGGATTTTGTCGCCAGAGCATGGGTGAAAAATTACGCTGAAGCTTATTCTACTCAGCTCAAGATGATAGATGAGATCTATAATGCCCTGAACAAGGCCAATATCGAGATTCCTTTTCCTACCAGAACTGTCATCACAAAAGAGAATGATTGAAAGAAATAATAAAGGAAAATAAAGGAGTATACTGATGAATCGAAGAGATTTTTTTAAGTTTGGCTTTGGAGGCACAGGATTTATGGTTGGTGGTGGCCTGGTTTCAGGCTTGAATACACCCGCTTCATATTCTCATTTAAACAAAGGCGGCCATCCCTGGTGGGTTGAGACGACTTTAAGTCCTAAATTGGCCATAGACGACAAGGTCTATTCAAGGTTTAACTCAAGAAAAAATGTATTCGGTTCTTTCACCAGATATTATGGCTCGAAAAGAGAAAAAGAGCTGATGAGAAGAAGCGAAGCAAAAAGGATGGAGTATTACAAGGAAAACCGCCCGGGCTACAGGCTTGAAGACCGGGCACTGGCAGATGCCGGCTGGATTATTTCTCGGATGGGCGGTTTAAACAGAGGCACACGCTCCTGGAAACGAATATCGGTGATGACCCCTGAACTGCGAGAAGTGAAAAAATACAGTGGAAGTCCGGAAGAAGCGGCCCAGCTCATTAAAGCGGCTGCTCGTTATTTTGGGGCCGCTACTGTGGGCATTACCTATCTCGACCGAAGACATATTCATTCCAGGGAGAGAGGGAAGAGAATTGTTTTTGAGCCTGTTAAACAGCCTTATGAGAATAAAGAAAAGCTTGTCATCCCCGATGATTGTAATTATGCCATATCGCTGAGCGTCCAGATGTCCTTAGAAAATATTCAATGTTCTCCGACTGCTATCGGCAGTGCAGGCTCTTCTATGGGCTACAGCCGGTGCGAATTCCTTGTAGCAGGACTGGCTGAGTTTATCAGAGGATTGGGATATGTGGCGATTCCCAGCGTGAATGACTTGGGCTCGAGTGTTGCCATTGCCGTGGATGCAGGACTGGGAGAGCTGGGACGAACCAATCGGCTGATTACTCCTGAATTTGGGCCGATGGTCCGCCTGGCCAAAGTCTTAACAAACATGGAATTAGCACTTGACAAGCCAATAGATTTTGGGCTCATGGAATTCTGTAAGGTCTGTAAACGCTGTGCTGAAGCCTGCCCGGCTAAGTGCCTTTCGTTTGACGATGAACCGAGTTTAAGCGTGAAAGGTGAATGGAATAATCCTGGGCATCAGGCCTGGTTTGAGGATTCTCCCCAATGTCTGGCTTACTGGCGGGAATCGACTTCAGGCTGCAGCATCTGCCTTGCTGTGTGTCCCTGGTCGAAAAAGGACAAAACAATGATTCATGATATCGTTAAGGCAACCAGCGCCAAAATCCCGGTATTGAATGGACTTTTCACACACATGGACGAAGCCTTCGGCTACGGAAGGCAAAAGAGCGCTGAAAAATGGTGGTCACTCAACTTGCCTGAATACGGCATTGACACCACTCAAGGAAAGGGGTGAGCAATGGTGGATGAGAGAATATACAGTATTTTGAAGATAAGAAAAAGGGCCTGGTATGTCTGGCTGTGGAGAGTTGCCTGGTTTATATGGCTTGTTTTCTGGACCGAAGTAGCCATAGGCTCCTTTAAAGAGTTAGAACAAAAGGCTTTTAAGATTTCATGGACTATTTTCTTGGTGAGCCTGGGATTGGGCTTTCTGCTGTGGCTTTGGGGCTATATAAAATTTAAAAAGAAAAAATCTACTCAAATCTCAGTAGGTCCTCCTGTAGACAGTCATGCCCCACCTTATAGTGATCATTCCTTTTGATGAGATTGCCGCGCTCCCTCCAGAAAAAAGGGGACTGTCCCCTTTTTTTTATTTTTTAATATAAATCTACAAATTCAAATTTTTCTACGTCAACCAGACCCCTGTTAGTGATCCTTAGCTTTGGTATGACGGGAAGGGCTAGGAAGGCCATTGTCATAAAAACATTTTCCAGGGAGGAACCGGTTGCCTTAACAGTCTCTTTTATGTTCTTGTATTCCTCACTTACCTTTTCGATTGGAGAGGTGGACATGAGGCCCCCGATCTTTAAAGGAAAATAATCAATTTTATCCACTACTACAACCATTCCTCCGCCTTTTTCACTCAAATAATTCGAAGCCTTAGCCATGGATTCGTCATCGGCACCAGCTACTATGAGATTATGGCTGTCATGAGCAACAGTAGATGCGATAGCTCCCTTTTTTAGGCCTAAACCTTGAACAAAACCCAGAGAATAAGAGCCAGAAGCCTTGTGTCTTTCAATAACAGCGATTTTTGCAATATCCTTTTCTGGAGCGGCCTTCAATTCATCATCGCAGGCTTCAAAGGGCAATATTTTTTGTTTTGTTACTAAACTTCCTTCGATTATCTCTATGACTTTGACATCAAATCTTGTCTTTTTTCCGGGGGATTTAATTACAAAATCATCTGGCAGGAATGTCTTTCCTGTGTTGACTTTACCCAGGAAATCCGAATAATCATAATCTGGATTATCACCAATATATTCCTTATTATCGACAATCATTTCTCCATTGTAGATGACCTTTTCTATCTCCATATTTTCCAGAGACTCGAAGATAACGAGATTTGCTTTTTTGCCAACTTCAATTTCTCCGTGTTCCGGATAATCATGTAACCTAAAAAATCTTGAAAAATATCTGGCTGGATTTACTGTGGCTAAGGAAAGAGCCAAAATAGCAGACTGCTCAAGGCTCAGCCTTGAGTTCTCCTGAATAATATTCCTTACTTTTCTGATGATACGATCGACATGTCCTTTCTCATAGAGCTCTACAGGGTCTAAATCGTCAGAGCAAAGCATAAACCCATCCAGCTTCAAATTTTCTCTTAGCAGTTTGGGCAGAATTCTTTCCAGGTCTTTTGCAGCACTGCCGTATCTCAGAGCAATGTGCATACCCAGATTGTGCTTTTCTAAAACCTCATCCGGATGAGTCGACTCATGATCCGACATAATTCTGACAGCGTTATCATTTTTGCCGTTTGAGATGTATGTTTTTAGATCTTTGCCTGTGACACCTGGGCAATGCCCATCGACTACTTTTCCAGCATTAAAAACAAGATCCACTTTCTCTCTAGCATCTCCCAGGCCATAGATAATTCCGGGAAAATTCATCATTTCAGCTAAACCGAAAACCTTTCTGTCTGGAAGAAGCTCCTTGATATCATCAATCGTTATACAACCACCTGCGTCCTCTAAATGGGTTGCAGGGACACAGGAAGGAATTCCAATAAACATATCCAGAGGAACTAGGTCGGATTGTTCTAGAAAAAGTTCTATACCCTTTCTGCCGAGAACATTGGCGATCTCATGAGGATCAACGAATATTGCCGTTGTTCCGTGTTTTGCAGCTTCTTTGGAAAACTCCAGCGGACTGAGCATGCTGCTTTCAATGTGAAGATGGCTGTCAATAAATCCTGGAGCAATATATTTTCCTTGAATATCGACTGTCTTTTTTGCCTTTTTATTTTGCGAAGATTCTATTCCAACGATAATATTGTTCTGAACTAAAACATCCCCTCTATAGATCTGTTTAGACCGGACATCAATAATGTCTCCTTTTTTCAATATCAGATCATACATGGCTGTTTTTTTACTCATCTTTTCTACTCAAATAATAACTTTCTTTAACAGTTATGATAAAGGGTAAATGCCTGAAATCATCTCCCGCATCGATCCCATAACCGGCAATCCATCTGTCAGGGATCTCAAATCCCACGTATTCAATATCGAGCCTGTTTTTTATTTCTTGGACTTCAGTTGACGGATTTTTTAATATTTTATTGAGTAAGGCACAGATCCTTAATGATTTGAGGTTTTCTTTTTCCAGCAGTTCTTGCTTGATCTCATATAATGTGAAGCCCTGGTCAACGATATCTTCTATGAGCAAAACATCTTTTCCTTCGAGGGTTTTTGGCCTTAATTCTATTTTAACTGTTCTTTTTGTCTCTTCAGTACGCTTTATTTCTTCTCCGTAAGTTACGGCTTTAATAAAGTCAACTTTGATTTCCGGACCTTTCAATCCAAAGATATTGTAGATTTCTCTTCCCAGGTCTGAAGCAAAAACAAACGCACCTTTTAGGACAATGACAAGATTTAATTCTTTTGTGTTCGTGTAATCTTCACAGATTGACCGGGCTAAAGCATGGATTCTTTTCCTTAAACATGTTTCCGGAATCAAAACCGTGTCTATTTTATTTCTTTGAGGAGATGGAATGTCAGGCAGTGCCGAAATATCGCCTTTTGTGAGTGAAATTCCTTCTTCAGGTATTTTTATGATGTTTTCGTAATCAATTTTTCGATTCATGCTTTAAACACGTCTCCGGGGGATTATATAGTGTATTATTCTCTTTTTTCCCAATGATCGGACAAATAAGGTTTGAGTTGTTCATATTTAACTTGTTTTATCGTTTTAGGAGTGAGGACGGTCTTTTTATTCATCGAGGCCACCTCAGTTTTGCTCGAAGATAATATAAAATATCCGCAGACATTCGGTTGCTTCTTTCCATAAATAGCTTTGGCAATTTTTTCATT
>DAOUYU010000174.1 GCA_030673995.1 Candidatus Aminicenantota bacterium | reverse complement strand
TCTAATCGAACTCTTCAAGTCTTCCCCTGGAACATATTCCATCGTGATGTAGTGTGTCCCTTTCTCCTCACCCAGGTCATACATCCTGCAGACATTCCTATGGGAAATCTTGCGGGCCATTCTCAATTCGTTGCTGAAGCGTTCGATGGTCTTTTTATCAGAGGCGATCTCTGGCTTTATGAGCTTTAACGCGACTTCTTCCTTGATCTTCTTGTCTTCCACCCTGTAGACCTTGCCCATGCCTCCTTTGCCCAGTTCTTCGATGATCTCGTATCTTCCGGCGAAAATGGTTCCTCTGGTGAATTCCTCCGTGGGTGTTTCGAGGGTCTTGGTAGGAGAGGCAGGGACTTCCTCTAGAGGAATAATCTAAGTTCCGCACTCTTTGCATAATTTGGTATCGGAAGGATTGTCAGTATCGCATTTAGGGCATTTTACAGCCATTGATATTCCCTTTACCTTGCCAGGCACAAAAATATCAGTTTAAGAGACACGAGTCAATAATAATAGGAGTTGTGTTAAATAATAGTCAGGGAAATTATCACAGGAGAAGTGTTGAATCAAACACATTTGATAGCCTAATTTATTTGAGATATGTTATAATAAATTTAGTGAAGATCATAGCAGAACACCTCCAACCGTTTTTCTGGGAGACCGACTTTTCTAAAATCAGTATTAAAAAAAACAAACAGTATATCATTGAAAGAATTCTGGAATTGGGAGACAGGAATGCAGTCCAATGGCTTTTTTCGAATTTCTCGCTGGGTGAGATAAAAAAAACACTCGAAGAAAGCAAGCGTATCTCAAAAAAAAGCCAGAACTTCTGGTCAATAATTCTGGAAGATCGACCGGATGCATGAATCCGTTTTAGACGAAGAGACAAAAAAAAATATAGAAATCCTTTCTCATCAAGATTTCATCAAATCTTTTTACCTTGCCGGAGGGACGGCCTGCGCTTTTTACCTTGGCCACCGGATATCCAATGACCTTGATTTTTTTTCTAAAGAAGATTTTTCGAATTTCGAAATTCAAAATTCGCTGCGAAGCAGTGGTCATTTCCTACTCGACTATTCCGATTCACAGACTCTGATTGGAAGATTCAATAAAACAAAAATAAGCCTTTTCTACTATAATTATCCTTTGATTGGAGAAACGTATCATTTTTTAAACTTAAGAATTCCTTCCCTTGAAGACATCGGATGTATGAAAATTGATGCCATTTCTTCAAGAGGGAGCAAACGGGATTTTGTAGATCTCTATTTCATCCTGAAAAAATTCAACCTAGATTTGAAAGAGTTTTTTAAATATTTCGAAGAGAAATACGGTAAGGATAATTATAATATTTACCATATCTTAAAGAGCCTGGTTTATTTTGAAGATGCTGATAAAGATCCGGAATTAAACATGCTGGACCAATTTTCCTGGGAAGGTGTGAAAAACTTTTTAATCAAACAAATCAAGAGATTTAATGACTTTTGAATCCACAACGGGACTCGACTCGAACCTGCAACCTAACAGCTAACAGCTGCTCTCATTGCCTTATCTATTGAACTTGACAATTAAAAGATATAGACATCATTGTATTGTTGCTACCTTTTTCACTTCTTACAGCCCTGCCAGCCTCTTCCTGGCGCCCTAGGCCGGCATAGGCCAAGCCGAGCGAACTGTGAACCCTCGCATCCTCTGACCATTCCTGAACTTTGGCTTCCAGAAAGCTCCGGGCGGAGTCATAATGTTCTTGTTCCAGCTTTGATTGACCCATTAGCCCATAGATTTGAGCATAGAGCAAAGCCTTTGGCACAAAGCAATAATGCACATTAATAGCATCAGATGACATTATAGAAAGACGGTCGAGTCCCTTTTGATAGTCACCATTGAATATATAGACCAATACCGATGATAAGACAAAATAGCCTTCCTCTGAAAACCGCACAGTCTGTGGCGCCTCCTCTATCACTTTAAGCGCCTTTTTGATGCTGCCTTCCCAAACCAGGTATAGCCGAACTTTCCGACTATAGACTTCCCCTTTATCTGGAGACAGTGAGATGGTCCGGTTTAAGTATCGTTCAGATTCTATATAGTGCCGTCCAGAATATATCCAACTTCCAATTCTTCGCCAATCTTCTTAATGGACTTGTCGGTGTTTTTATATTGGTAAGCGCTGGTTCGGGCAATCACGCCTAGAGTTTCAATCTGTGTCAGTCGGGCCCTTATTTCATCTGTTATGCTGTCGGCGAAATACTCGTCCTCGGGTGGCCCGAGATTCTTAAATGGCAATATGACTAACCTCTTTTTTGCAGAAGAAATAATCGGTTTCTCCCTTCTGAAATAAAGAATAGATATTCCAACTACAATTACCGCCATAACAACCGCAGCGATCATTATCCAGGGCTTCCTGAATGTTACCGTTATTTCCTTTGAGGTAGTGGGCTTCCTCTTAGGCTCAATCCTTTCAGTTGTAGGAATACCCTTCTCTATTTACTGGCTTTGTAGCTCAGCCAGGTGCTTTTTTGCATCCTCCACCTCAGGAATACCAGGGTCTGCATCTTTCCAAAAAGAAAAAGGGGAAGAGTACATTCCGAATGATCCCAAGCTTGCTGAGTACTTTTCAAAATGTTCCTTGAACATAAATATCAAAACAGAGCCTCCCGGTGCACAAATTTATATGAAAGAATATAAAACTCCAGAGAGTGAATGGGAATTTTTAGGTGTTTCGCCCATCGAAAGCATCAGATTACCTGTTGGAATCTTCAGATGGAAAATAGAAAAGGAAGGCTATGAAACAGTCATGGCTGCATCTTCCACTTGGGACATAGGTCTAGGAACAAAAAACCCGTTGATTCCATATGACCTCGTGAGAGTGCTGGATGAGAAAGGAAGCATTCCCCCAGGTATGGTAAGGGTAACAGGAGCGGAAACGGATCTAGGGAAATTGGATGATCTCTATATAGATAGGTATGAAGTCACGAATAAACAATACAAAGAATTCATAAACAACGGCGGGTACAGGAATAGGGAATACTGGAAACATGAATTTATCAAGGATGGAAGGGTTCTGACGTGGGAAGAAGCCATGGCAGAATTTGTGGATCAAACAGGAAGACCTGGTCCTGCCATATGGCAGGCAGGCGATTATCTCGAAGGACAGGGTGATTATCCGGTTTCAGGAGTCAGCTGGTACGAGGCAGCAGCGTATGCAGAGTTTTCGGGGAAAACTCTGCCCACAGCATATCCTTGGGATATGGCAAGGGGTGAATATACTCCTTTAATCAGATGGCCCCAACTCGGGGGTTACGCTGTTTTTGCCCCTTTTAGTAATTTTCAGGGCAAAGGTCCTGTCCCGGTGGGGAGTCTTCCGGGCATAACTTCCTACGG
>DAOUYU010000108.1 GCA_030673995.1 Candidatus Aminicenantota bacterium | reverse complement strand
CGATTCCATAATCTTCGATATGCCAACCCACAGCCTTGACTTCCTTGAATTTACCAGGGATCTTAATGACCTTTCCTTTGGCGTCTCTTATGATCTTTCCTTCTTTGTCTCTTTTCGCCCGTCCGGCCTCTCTTATATTGAGTGCAATTTCATGGGCAAGTCTGCGGTCCCGGGTGTTTAAATTGATGTTATAGGCGATTAAAAATTCTCTGGCACCGATCACTGTGGCTCCTGCTTTGGGATTAAAAACCGGTTTGCCATAGTCAGGAGCCCATTCAGGGTCTTTCAGTTTTTCCGGCAAGCCTTCGTATTCACCTTTCCTGATAGTTGCCAGATTCTTTCTCTCAGGCTTCTGGGCAGCCTCTTCATAAAGGTAAATGGGGATCTCCAGTTCTTTGGAAACTTTATCCCCTAATTCATGAGCCATCTGTATACAGTCATCCATGGTTACACCTGTAACTGGAACAAAAGGGCAGACATCTGTGGCTCCCATACGGCTGTGGGCTCCAGAGTGTTTGCTCATATCTAAGACTTCAGCTGCCTTTTTGATCGCTTTAAATGCTGCCTCTTTCACTCCTTCAGGTGTGCCGATAAAGGTGACAACGGTCCTGTTTGTTGATTCACCGGGGTCCACATCAAGAAGCGTCACCTGTGGTGTAGACTCGATTTCTTTAGTGATGGCATTTATTTTTTCCCTATCTTTCCCTTCGCTGAAATTTGGAACGCATTCAACGAGCTTCATTTGATTTCTCCCTTTTTAATGGTCTGACGCAGAATTCCTTTTCTGTTATATATCTCTATTTCTGTAAACTCTTGGATATGGTCAATAATTTTATGACTATCTCCAACTATAACCACTACGGGAGATAAGGGAGGGTAGGTCCTGGCCATTTTAAAGGCTTTCTCTGAGTTAATGAGCATGATGTTATCATAGTATTTTTCCCAGTGTTCCTTTCCCAGATTTAATGCTTTAATTTCAGAAACTGCCGCAGATAGATTATCAAATGTTTGAATATCCAATGGAAAATTTCCGATTAAAAAAGATTTGGCTTGTTCGATCTCGAAACTGGGGATTTTTTTTTCGGTGATTTTTTTGGTCTCTGCAAGAATTTCCATTACAGAAGAATAGGTGACTTCAGGCCTCACTTTTGCCTTAACAAAAAAAACATTGAAGTTTTTAAAGAATTCCACCTCGCTGAAGGCCCAGTACGCGTATTCCTTTGATTCCCTGAGGTTCATGAAAAGACGACTAATACGCGTTCCTCCTAAAACCTGGTTCAGGACTAAAAGAGGAAAAATTTCCTGCCTGTCCAGGGTTGAGATGACATTGCCCATGTAAATCCAGGCATCATTGATCCCACGGATGTCAACAAGGCAAATTCTTAATTTAGTGTTCGGATTGGGCGGAGGGACAAAAGCATGTTTCAGCTCTCTTCTCCGCCAGTTTCTGAAATAACGACTGACTTTTCTTGAAGCAGTAGGAAGGTTAAGGTTGCCTGTTAAGACCAGGTGAGCATTGTTGGGCCTGTAGTATTTCTGGAAAAAAGAAACAATGTCCTTTTGGCTCAGGTTCTTTATGACATCCTCATTATATGTGCTTTTTATGTAATTGTGGCCGCTGAAGAGGAGCCGGTGGAGTTGCCTTTTCGCTATGAATTCCGGGTCTTCGTATTCTCTTATCAAGTCATAGTACATGGATCTTTTGACATTCACGATTTCACGCCTAAAGAAGGTGGGTTGCAAAAGCATCCTGCTTAGAAGTTCAATCCCTTTTTCTAAATAATCCTCCAGAAATGTAAATGAAAGCAGAGTATAGTCAGGGTAAATAGTGACTGAGAAGTTTCCGCCAAAGGATTCTATCCTTTCTTCGATTTTAGAAAAAGAGAGGTAGGAAACTCCACGGCTGAGCATTTTGGCTGTTAGTTTGGCAAGGCCGGGCAAATTTTCTGGAGAATGGCTTTCTCCTGCGAAGATAATCATCTTCAGGCTAATAACGGGCAGGTTATCCTGTTGGATGACTGATAGTGCCAGGCCATTGGTGAGTGTATAAGAATCAATGGCAGGTAGCTTAAGTGCGGAAAGAGGTTCAGGATTAGGCGGTGATTTTCGAAATCTTTCTTGAGGGAAGAGAGGAGATTCCCAGACAAAAAGAATCATTAGCAGGAAAAAAAGAGCGGCTTTCAGGTGTTTTCCTCTCTTCATCTTATTTTTATATCAAGAATAATTCTTCCCTTGATTAAATATTTATTTGTGGCTCTGATGATGTTATAAGAAGTTACAGCAAGATATTTATCTAGTTCTGTTGAAAGAGCATCGAGGCTTTTTTTTGAGAGGAAAGTTTCGGCCAGGAGGAGAGCCTTGCCTAAAGAGGTTGTGTATTGATTGATATAATCCATTTTAAACATATTCTTTACTTTTATGAGTTCTTCAGTAGAGATCTGTCTCGATCTAAGCTTGTTAATCTCCGAAAATATTGCCCTTTTGGATCTCCCAGCCATTATCTCATTGTTATTGATAACAAATATTTTTAAGCGAGCGAGGTTTTTCTTTTTTTCTATACCTCCACTGATATATAGGGCCGTTCCATCTTTTTTAATCAATCTATTATATAGGCGGGACGTTTTACCTCGTAAAAGAATATATTCAATAATTTTCATAGCATAGAAATCGTTTGAAGAGGGATGAGCTATTTCGTAGCCTAAATGGAAACCTGGCGAGGGAGCAAGAGAATCTGTAATGGGTACGACGATCGGTGTTTTTTTTGAATCCTCGGGCAATGGTATGGGGTGTGGTTCTTTTCCTTTAGGAATAGTTTCAAAGTATTTTCGGACTTCACTTATTGCTTTCTTTTTGTCGATATTTCCGGCAATGGAGAGAACGGCATTATTGGGGATGTAAAAATCTGAATAGAACTTTTTAACGTCGTCTGCTGTAATATTCCTCATGTCTGCTTCCTCCCCGATGACAGGGTGAATATAGGGAGGTGTGTCAGGATAGAGCAATTGGTCAAAAATCAAGTAACTTTCCCGGTAAGGTTCAGTGGCTTTCCTGTGACGAATCTCTTCAAGAATTGTCCCCTTTGCCTGTTCAACATTTGATTGGGTGATCTGAAGGGATCTCATCCTGTCAGATTCAAGCCAGAGTATTCGTGCAAGCTGGTTGGAAGACACTGTTTGTTGGAAAATGGTTTTATCTTCAGTCGTTGTGGCATTCAGAATCCCTCCCACCTTGTCGATGAGACTTATATGTTGCATAGGCCTTACATTTTCGGAACCCTGGAACATTAACCTTTCCAGTAAATGTGCCAAACCGAATTTTCCGGCCTGCTCATAAATTGAGCCGACATTATAGGCAACCACCACTGAAACTAGAGGCAAAGAGTTATCTTCAGAGATAATAACCTTCAATCCGTTTGATAATTGATATTCGGAGAAAGGGAAAGGAGGTTCTTTTTTCTCTTGAGTCTGAGATGGAAGGATTCCTGCGAGAATATAGAGAAGGAGTGTGAGTGCGATGAATCCTTTTTTAATTCCAGAATGTTCAGTCATTAGAGCTTTTTAATAAATATCACAAAATTGAATACAAATTCAAATTTTCTCACTGTACAGTTCGAAGAATATTATTGCATAAGGGACTTTTTTATGTTAGTTTTTTTGAATGATTCAGGCTAGTGGCGTGTCATGCGTGAAGTATCGTATCAGGCACTCGTCATTCCCACGGAGCCTGTGCCCGCGTAGGCGGGGTAGTGGGAATCCAGTATTTCTGGCTACTTCAGGCTTATAGATTCCCGCTTGCGCGGGAATGACGGTCATCTTTGCGACATCACATAGATGGCAGGGCACTAGCTAATGCTGCCATTTAATCAGCACATGAGGTGATATATGAGCAAAGAAGGTAAACATTTATTTACATCCGAATCGGTTACAGAGGGTCATCCCGATAAGATTTGTGATCAGATCTCCGATGCCATACTTGACGATCTTATCCGCCAGGATCCCAAGAGCCGTGTGGCCTGTGAAACCTTAGTGACCACAGGGCTTGTTCTTATTGCTGGAGAAATAACCAGTGAGGGGTACAGTGATTTTCAGAAGGTTGTAAGAGAAGCAGTTAAAGAGATTGGATACACCAGGGCAGATTACGGCTTTGATTACGAAACATGTTGTGTCGTATCCACAATTCATGAACAGTCACCTGATATAGCGAAAGGAATCGATGAATCAGAAGGTCGTGAGCAAGGAGCAGGAGACCAGGGCTTGATGTTTGGTTTTGCATGCAGAGAGACAGAAGAATTTATGCCCATGCCTATTATGCTGGCTCATAAGCTCGTGAGAAGGCTGAGCCAAGTAAGAAGAGAAAATATTGTAAATTATCTCAGACCGGATGGAAAGTCTCAGGTTACTCTCGAATATGAAGGCCAAAAACCCAGAAGAGTGGATGCTGTCGTAATTGCTGCCCAGCATAATAGTGAAGTCAATATGAGTGATCTGAGAGATGATATTATGCAGGTTGTCATTAAAGAAGTTATTCCACCTGAAATGATTGATAAAGACACAAATATTTACATTAATGAAACAGGCCGCTTTGAGCAAGGAGGGCCTTTTGCAGATACGGGGATTACCGGTCGAAAGATTATTGTGGATACTTATGGTGGAGTTGGTAGCCATGGTGGAGGATGCTTTTCTGGAAAGGATCCTTCTAAAGTCGATCGTTCAGGTTCTTATGCTGCACGATACATTGCAAAAAATATTGTTGCTGCTGGCATTGCAGACAGACTGGAAGTGCAAATGGCCTATGCCATCGGTGTGGCTCATCCGGTCTCGATAATGGTTGATTCTTTCGGAACATCAAAAGTTTCAGAGGATATAATAAAGGAATTGATTCGAACTCATTTCGACCTTTCTCCAAAAGGAATGATCCATAGCTTGAAATTGCTTCGGCCTATTTTCAAAAGGACAGCTTATTATGGACATTTTGGCCGCACAGAAAAAGAATTCACCTGGGAGAGACTTGATAAGGTCGAGGCTTTAAGAAGAGATGCAGGGATATAAAGGTGGAGTTAAAAAGAGAAAAGAGGAAATAAAAAATAAAATAAGGAGATGAGCATGGATTTTGATGTAAAAGACCAGGTGCTTGCAGAAAAAGGGAAACTCAAAATGGAATGGGCAGCAAGGTACATGCCTGTCCTTGGTTCTATAAAAGAAAAATTTGCCAAGGAACGGCCTCTTAAAGATGTTAAAATTTCTGCCTGTTTGCACGTGACCAGTGAAACTGGAAATTTAATAAGAGTTTTGAAAACAGGAGGAGCCGAAGTTTATCTTGCTGCATCAAATCCCCTCAGTACGCAGGACGATGTAGCCGCAGCTCTGGTGAAATATTATGATGCTTCGGTTTTTGCCATTAAGGGAGAGGATAACGAAACATATTACAGGCACATTGAACAGGCTCTTGATCATAATCCTCATATAACCATGGATGATGGGGCTGACCTGGTCACCTCCCTTCACTCCAAAAGGCAAAACCTGATTGATTCTATTATTGGGGGAACAGAGGAGACAACCACAGGTGTTATTCGCCTGAAAAGTATGGCTAAGAATCGAGTTCTTCTCTATCCCATTATTGCCGTCAATGATGCCGACACCAAACATCTTTTTGACAACCGCTATGGAACTGGACAGAGTACTATAGACGGGATTCTGCGAGCGACCAATATACTCCTGGCAGGGATGAATTTTGTTGTTGCCGGTTACGGATGGTGTGGCCGAGGAATAGCCATGAGAGCATCAGGAGCAGGGGCAAAGGTTATTGTCAGTGAAGTGGATCCCCTAAGAGCCTTAGAAGCTGTCATGGATGGTTATCAGGTTATGTCCTT
>DAOUYU010000046.1 GCA_030673995.1 Candidatus Aminicenantota bacterium | reverse complement strand
AGGGAGTGGGGAAGGCGAAATGCCTCACTTTCGGTTCTCCGCCTGCTTGCTATCTGAGAGGAGAGGTCAGGCGTGATGGCGGAGGAAGGGCGAAGATGTTTAACTGCTCCTTCCTCAATCCCTCTTAGCCTGAATTATTTACGAGCCCGGGTTGATAAAAAAAGAGTTGTTTATTTTTATGAATGAATTGTATATATATGAAGAAAGGAGAATGAAAAATGAATAGAATCGGAGGCAATCAAGGAAGAATATTTTTGGGGATATTGATCATCATTATTGGACTTCTGTTCTTGCTCGCTAATTTAGGCAAGCTGGATATCGGAGAGATCTTTTCTACATATTGGCCCCTTATCCTAATTTTTATCGGCTTATGGCATTTAGTGGCCCATGATTTTCGCGATACAGGTTTTGGGATAATCCTTATTGTGATCGGGGCCTTCTTTATGCTGGTGAATTGGAACATATTTGGAGGCAGCGTCTGGCATTATTTCTGGCCCCTCTTGATTATAGGCGCTGGCTTCTGGATTATTTTCAAACGGGGATTTAGACACCATGAAGGAAAAGTCCCTTCTGTAAAAGCAAAAGACCTGGATTCTTTTACAATCTTTTCAGGAATGAAGCGCCGTTTTGACGCAGAGGAATTTCGAGGCGGCAAAGCTACAGTTTTGTTTGGCGGCATAGAGTTGGACTTTTCTCAGGCTAAATTGGCAGAGGATAAAGCGACTATTGAGTTGACAGCTGTTTTTGGCGGCATTGATATTTGGGTTCCGAACGATTGGAAGGTCGTTGTTGACAGCAGTTCGCTTTTCGGAGGGGTTGAGGATAAGCACAGAACTGTTCCCTCCTCGGAAGCAAAAGCTACCCTCTTCGTCAGGGCAACAGCACTTTTTGGCGGTATTGAAATAAAATAAATCGGCAGTTATTAAGTCAAAAACTAACCTGGATTATTCACGAGTCGAGATTGCTGTAGCGGCAGTTTTTATAAATAATTCAGGCTAATTATTTTTGTCTTTCCATTTCTATAGATGCTGAGTTGCCATCAGCTGTTTCCCAGTGGCCGATCAGTTTATCCCCTTTTACAGTCAGTGACGCATGCACAGTTATGTATTCTTCCCCGGTATCGACTTGAAAAGTGAATGTGAGGGTGTTGTCTTTGAATTCCACATCCTCAATTTCCGTATCCTGGAGCATTCCCATTGAGTCAGTGATCGTCCCGCTGTATTTTCCTTCTTCTTTCTTGAGAACCAAGCTTAACTTATCCGGTTCTGGTGCATCAGGGACTTCGGTCGACCCTACCCATGTTCCACTGAGTTCAGCCTGTTGAGAGAAAGACATTCCGAAAGAAAAGACTAAAAGAAAAGCAAATAAGGTTAGAGCAGATGATGTTTTCTTCATATTTTACTCCTCCGTTTTTATGATATTTTAAGGTAGACCAAACACAAATTATAAAGGAATCATATAGTAGTACGCAATTTTGAGAATAAAGGTTTCATTTTTTTTTCGGCTCGAAGCCGATTCGATCAAACGGATTTACCACACTTGTTGTAATATTGCGTAAATGGGAATTGATTCTTTTCAACCAGCGGAAATATATTCCGAGAGATACAGCATCACCGGGCTTAATATTTTTATCTTTTTCTTTTATCAAATCCATCAAGCATTTATCGCAGACGGGATTTACCCATTTATACTCCTTGAGAAGCTCAATAGCAGAAGTGCTATCGCAGGATTCAAAACAGTTTCGAGTCTTCATCAGGTTATCTTCCACTGCGGTTTCTACCTTCTGTAAATCCTCTCCATACTGTCCACCATGCAATTTACCGGGGTGATTCATGGCTAACTCAACTATATTTTTTGTATAATCACCTATGCGTTCAATATCGATGATAATACTAACCAAGACCAAACCAGAAGGAAGTCCTTCTGAACCTCTTACAGCCAGATGGTTGAATACATCCCGGCGAACTTCACGTTCGAACCTGTTGATTTCAGCATCTTTATCATGAATATTTATGTCGATTTCACTATCTTCTTTATGCCGCAGTGATTCCTTTGCTTCTACAAACATTTCGCGTGCTAAATCCAGCATCGAATAAGACCGTTTATAAGCCTGGTCCAGCAAGGTGTTCTTTTTGAAAATTGAAATTAATTTGTTAAACATTGGCGACTCCCATTATTTTAATAAATAAATGACTAATATTGGAATAAGAAAAAAAGCGATCAAGATATACATGATCGGGATCAATTTATGTCGAACGGACAGCCGTGAAAATTTTTGTGCCAAGTAAATCGGCACAAATTTTAAAGGCCACCAGATAACCATGCCTGATATATTGAATAAAAGATGTGAAAAAGCCACGATGATTGCTGCCAGGTTTCCCGTTACCAATGCCGCCAGAATCGCCGTTACAGTTGTCCCAAGATTAGCCCCTATAGTGTAAGGAAAAATCTGGGCAATGGTCAAGAGGCCTGCTCCCGCCATCGGGACCGCAAGGGAAGTCGTGATAGAACTGCTTTGCACCAGAACAGTCAGCAATAATCCTATCAAAAAAGCACGAAGAGATGTCTTGAATAAGTAGCGGTCAAACCAGCCCTCTGCTTTTTTTACGATTATAACTTTTAAAGACTTCACCATCTGGGTCAAAGCCAGCAGCAGGCAAATGATTGATAAGACCAGTAAGATCCAGGGATACGCACCAAGCCAGTGTTTAAAAACACCCACCACAGGTTGAGTTATTGTTTTTACAGGGCTTAAGAATTTCAGCCCTCCTATATGCTGAAATTGATCCCCCATGAAGGCTGCTATCCGGCCCAAAAAGTTTGTGAAATATTGCAGGGGAAAAATCACAAGAACGGCCAGCAGGTTAAAGTAATCGTGCACGATCGCCGCGGAAAAAGCGCGCTGAAATTCTATATTGCGTTTGATCTGTGCAAGAGATGCAAGGCTGTTGGTCACAGAAGTTCCTATATTGGCTCCCATAATTATGGGTATGGCATTAGCCACATTCAAAACGCCACCGCCCACTAGACCCACAACAATGGAAGTGGTGGATGAAGAGGACTGCATGAGAGATGTCGCCAGAATTCCGATAAACAATCCGACCAGCGGATTTGTTGTGGTTTGAAGCAGATTGGTCGCCAGCCCCTTCCCAAACATCTTCAGGGATGTGCCCATCAATTCCAGACTGAAAAAAAATGTGTAAAGGAAAAGGAATAATTTGAGGAGGTTAAAAATGATGGCATGCTGATAATAAAACTTTTTGATCGATTTCATTTTTTTCTGCTGAGATAACCGAGTTTTTTTATTTCCAGACAATACTGAATTAGAGAAGTTTATAACATGCAGAAAATTGAGTGTCAAAAACTACATCAGATGATGATTTCCCTTGGTATTTGCCTCAGGTTGAAATTTGATGCCATACTTCTGCAGTAAGCTCCGGCACACAACACAGCCAGAATATCGCCCTTTTTTGGTGTCGGCATTTCTATTTCTTTTCCAAAGACATCTCCAGTCTCACACAGATTTCCGGCAACCGTGATCCGCTCCTTTTTTCCAATATTCACTCTGCAGCAATTGACGATGTGATGATAGGCATTGGCATAAATGGAAGGTCTTGGCACCGTATTGAAGGTCCCTGCATTCACACAGGCAAAGAGATTGCTGTAGCTTTTTTTCAAGTACTCGACTTTGACTAGAAGGATACCTGCATCTCCAACTAAGTATTTCCCTGGTTCCACGGCGATGGCTTTTATCTTAAGGCCAGATTGTTTGACTTTTTGGCAAATGTATTCTACATATTTACTTACAGGAAACAGCTCCTGCTCGGGGGAATATTTCGGTCCGAAGCCGCCGCCAAAATCTAGAAATTCAATTGAAAATCCATTCTTTTGTATCTCGAATGCTTTCCTGATCATCTTGTCTACAGCACTTTTTACTGTCTCGAAATCACTTTTGGTCCAGCCAGAGCCAAGATGTTGATGTAATCCTACTGGAATAAAGTCATACTGAAGGGCCTTCGCAAAAGTTGGCAAGACTCTCTTTTCTTCTATGCCAAATTTAATGGGTGTTCCATTAAAAGATTTCTCTCCAGCAGTGATAACATTTGAGTTAAATCCTTTTCCGATTCCAGGATTCCATCTTACAGATACTTTGATTTTTTTATCCTTAAACCATCTCTCCCTGACTTCCCTCATAAGCTCTAATTGTTCTTCGGCATCAATATTGACAATTACACCATCTTGTTTGAATACCTGTTTAAGGTCTCCGAGGCTGACGCTTGTGCCTGTAAAGATTATCTCCTGTCCCGAAAAACCAGCCCGAAGAGCTTCATTAACTTCCCCAGGAGAAACTGCATCAATCCTGGCTCCCTCACGTTTGAGGATTTTCAAAATATCTTGGTGAGAGTTCGCTTTCATTGCGTAGCATATTCTTATTTCCAAGGAAGTATTATCTGAGAAGGCCTTCTGAAGTAAGCAAAAATTGGAAATAATCTGGTTTTTATCGTAGACGAAAAGAGGAGTTCCATAGTTTTGGGCCACTTTTATCGCTTCTCTTTCACCGAGATAGAGTTTCCCGCCTTTAACTTTAATGAAATTATTTTCCCACCATTTCATTTTTTTAATTTTGTAATATAGAATTTTACTCTCCTTCGAAGAGGCCAAGCTGGCCGGCCTTTAATTTCTTGACCAATTCTTTTAGAGTGGGATATTGTTTGAGGAGAAGATAAGGGACGTCTATTTTTTCACCTGAAATTATATTTTTTATTTGTAGGGAGTTGGCTAATGCCTGTCCTCTGTAGTGGTTATTGGTGATGACAAATACTTTTTTGCTCTTTTTGCCCAACTCTTCTATTCTTTTGACCCACTCTTCGAGCTCTCCCTTTGTGTAGAGATAATTGTATCGCTCATCGCGGCCTGCATCTTTTTTGAACCAATTTGTGTAGTTTCGTCCGTGAAGCCTGACGTAGGAAAAATTGGGATTAGTACTGATTGAGCTGGGATGGATAGAATTTCGAAATATCGGCTGGTCGATGTTGCAGTAACACACCTTTAATTCGGTCAGAAGCTTGAAAAAATCAGGGCTGTTCCAGGAGGAGTGTCTCACTTCTAAGGCCAAGGGATAATCAGAGAATAGCTTGAATAGCTTAATCAAATAATCATTATGGGCCATCGTGTTCACAAAGGACCAGGGAAATTGAACCAAGATGGAAGCGAGCCGGTTCCCTGCTCTGAGGGGCTCGATGCCGAGCTTAAAATCATCAACATCCTTTTGAGTAAAATCTTTTCTCTTGTGAGTGAAAACCTGGTGGAGCTTGATAGAGAAAAGAAAATCAGGATGGTTTTCAACTTTTTTTATCCAGGAAAGAGAAATGGCGATTGCAGGCAGTCTGTAGAATGTGCTGTTTATCTCAATAATATTTATATACTGTGCTAAGAAAATAAGTGGATGAAAGCTTCGAGCTTTTTTTTCAGGATAAACGATACCTTCCCAGTCTTTGTAGCTCCAGCCAGCTGTGCCAAAAAAATACTGTGTCATAGGAGAGTTATTCTATATGAATAAGCTTCCAAAAAAAAGATTGCTCAAGAAAAATTTTTCGATTATCATGATTAGGATAAAAAGGTTAAGTGAGTGAAAAAAATCATAGTACTTTTTCTGCTTACCTTATTCCTTTTCCTCTGTTGCACGAAAAACCAGGAAAGTCCTTATACCGTAGGCATTTTTCAATTCACAGATGCCCCTACACTTAATGAAGTGAGAAAAGGCATTATCCGTGCTTTTGAGGACAATGGATTGAGGGATGGCAATACTATTCGGTTGATTATAAGAAATGCCAAGGGCCACATTCCTGAAGTCCACAGGATTGCCCAGGAATTTGTCGAGGAGAAGGTCAATATGATTGTTGCTCTGTCTACTCCCTGTCTCCAGGCCGCTCTGATCGCTACACATGAGATTCCAATCATATTCTCTTCAGTTGCCAATCCCTACCTGGCCGGCGCTGGAAAATCTGCCGATAATCATCGGAGCAATGTTTCTGGAGTTTCTTCAAGAGGTCCGATTAAAGAAAGTTTGGCTTTCATCAGGAAGATTCTGCCGCAGGCGAAAAGGCTCGGAACTCTATGGACACCGGTAGAACTCAATTCAGAATATTATTTGGAACTAGCCAGAGAAGCGGCCAGAGAACTGGACTTCGAGATAGTGGCTGTTTCTATTGCAAACGGGAGTGAAGTCCTTCATTCCACTCAAGTTTTAATCAATCAAAAAATCGATGCGATGTATCAAATTTCAGATAATACAAACAATGCCGCCTTTGCAGATATAGGCAATGTGGCGGCAGAAAATGCTGTTCCTCTCTTCGGTGGTTTTCTTCTCTCCACTCACCGCGGGGCTTGTGCAGCGCTGGGATGGAATTTCTTTGAGATGGGTTTAAAGGCTGGAGAAATTGCGATCCGGGTTAAAAACGGTGAGAGCCCTGCCGGAATTCCCATTCAATACATGAGTAAATTAAGAATGAGCCTCAATTTGAACGCAGCAAAAAAACAAAGGATCACATTTCCAGACCAGGTTTTAAAAGAAGCGCATGAAGTGCTCGAAGAAGAGGAGGAAAAGGTTAAATAAAGCTGTCTTTACTTTTTAGCCTGATGAATAATCCAGGTTAGATTATATGTTGGCCACCACCGATCTGGATGGAGTTCTTTATAGCATTGTGAGTAAGCTGAGTTGCTTGATGACAAGCTTCTTCCAAAGTGTTACCTTTTGCCAGATAGGCCAGGAGGCTTGAAGACAGAAAGCATCCTGTTCCATGCACATTTTTTTTGAGCCTTTCCTTTTTAAAAAGATAAAATTTTATACCATCATACAACACATTGACTATCTGTTTTGGAATGTATCCTCCTTTAATAAAGCAGGGAGTACCGGTGAGTGAATAAATGCATCTGGCCGCTTTTTTCATCTCCTCAAGGCTGTCAATCTTCACTCCAGAAATCATGCCCGCCTCTTCCACATTTGGAGTGAGAAGAGAAGATTTTCCTTCGATTTCTGATATATAGTCGCGGATGGAATCTTTTTCTAACAGCCAAGTACCAGAGCTGGATTTAAAGACTGGATCCACAACTCTCGGGATGCCGGGATTTTCTGACAAAATGTGCTTTATTATTCGAATATTCTCTCCACAGCCGACCATGCCGACTTTAATCCCTGATAGAGAAACATCTTCGCATAGGGTTTTGTACTGATCCATGATAAGCTCAGGGGGGATACAAAAGACTTTGTTAACATATTTTGTGTTTTGAGATGTTATTGAAGTTAGAATAGACATTCCGTGGAAGTCCAGGAGGTGGAAAACTTTCAAATCGAGTGAAGCACCTGCTCCCGAGGTTGGGTCAAATCCTGCTGCTGAGAGAAGAATTTTTTTCATGGATTTTTTTAGCCTTGATCCAAAAAAATTTCTATCAGACTTAATTTTAATTGTCAAATAAAAGGGCATACTCTTTCTCTTTGGCCTTTACTCATTAAGGAAGGGTATGCTAATATAAATTAATTAGTTTTCGATGAGAATAAGGGCACACATCCTCGTTTTTGGTAGAGTCCAGGGGGTTTTTTACCGCGACCACACTCAAAAATGGGCATCTTCTTTAAATCTTACAGGCTGGGTCAGGAATTTAAGAGATGGACAGGTAGAAGTGCTGGCCGAAGGGGACAAGGAGAAGATTGAAGAGCTGATCAACAGGCTGAAGCAGGGCCCACCTCTGGCACAGGTGGAGAAAGTTGATGTTGATTGGGAAGATTTCAAAGGGGAATTCAATGATTTCCGGATAACCTATTTAGATATCTGGTAAGTCTGGATATAACGAATTATTTATTTTTATTCTGTTCTAAAAATTTTTGCTGGCATTCCTTCGAGCAAAAATAATATTCTTTCCCTTCATAGATTTCCTTGATCGCATCCTCTTGAGGAAGATAAGTATTACACATTTCATCTTTAACCATAATGCCCGAAGGGCGTTTTATTTTTCTTTGGGATTTGCCTGCTTTGCTTAAGGCCATGAAAAAACGAAGGAGATTGTAGATTATTAAGCCAAGAAAGGCGAAAATTAAAATCCTGAATAGTCCTGTAATCATCTCTCTAAATTTAGACGATTTAGATATTCAAGTCAAATAAAGGCTCAGGCTAAGTGGCTTGAAAACACGCGGGATTTCCCCAGCGAGGAAATCCCGCTCGGATACAGGCTTCGCTCTCCTCTCCCTTCGGGAGAGGAACCATGCCCGCTCAGCCTTGCTCACGGTTTTCTTACCACTCAGCCTTCGCCTGGAAAAAATAAGAAAAAATGAGGAAAGTCCCTATGTTGTCTAAATTCGACCCATAACTTTTGCTTTGAACATAAAAATCAGTTATCACAGAATTAGAAATTCTGCTATTTTCTTCTTGATATATGGCAGGCTAAAAAGTAATATGGAGGTGGAAAATTGGAAAATTAGGGGCGATAAAAAGAAGGAATTATTAGACATATTTCTATCATAAAATTTCTTTGAAAAAGGTGAAATAATGGACTTTTTATTTACCCAAGAGCAAGAAATTCTAATGGAATCCATCAGAAATTTTGCAGAAAAGGAGATTCGACCCTTTATTAAAGAGAGCGATGAGAAAGGCATATGGCCAGAGGAACTGACAGAGAAGCTAGCAGAGATGGGGTTGTTAGGCATAGTCATTCCTACGGAATATTCGGGAGCCGGATATTCAAATGTTGATTATGTCATTATCCTGGAAGAGATTTCCAAGGTAGACCCTTCGTGTGGCCTGGTTATTGCGGCTCATAACTCTCTCTGTTCGAATCATATCAATCTTTTTGGGAATGAAGAACAGAAGAAGAAATATCTGACAAGGTTGGCTTCAGGTCAAACATTGGGAGCCTGGGGACTTACAGAAGCAGAAGCTGGCTCTGATGCATCAGCCTTGAAAACCAGAGCTACAAAGGAAGGGGATCATTGGCTGCTCAACGGGACAAAGCTTTTCATCACTAATGGTTCTTTGGCTGAAATAGCTGTAGTGATGGCTGTCACGAACTCCGAAAAAAAGAGGAAAGGCATTTCTGCCTTTATCTTGGAGAAGGGAATGAAGGGCTTTAGAGCAGGGAAAAAAGAGGATAAGCTGGGTGTCAGGGCAGCCGATACAGCGGAACTTATTTTTGAGGACGTCAAGGTTCCTGCTGAAAACCTGATAGGGGAGGAAGGTAAGGGTTACAAGCAAGCCATGGCTATTTTAGACGGAGGAAGAGTCAGCATTGCCGGCTTTTCTTTAGGAATTGCAGCCGGAGCCCTTGAGTCGAGCCTGAAATATGCAAAAGAAAGGATTCAATTCAAGCAACCTATAGCCAACTTTCAGGCCATTCAATGGATGCTTGCCGATGGTTTTACTGAACTGGAAGCAGCTCGCCTCTTGACATACAGAGCAGCCTTTATGGAAGACCAGGGAAAAAAGATACCCAAAGAATCTGCGATGGCCAAGCTTTTTGCGAGTGAGTTGGCGGTTAAAGCCTCATCTACGGCAGTTCAGATTTTTGGGGGTTACGGGTTTACAAAGGATTATCCTGTGGAAAAGTATTACAGGGATTCAAAGTTAGCTACCATCGGGGAAGGAACTTCTGAGATCCAGCGTTGGATTATTGCCCAGAAAGTTCTCTCAGACTATTAACCTGAATGAGTCATATAAATAGAGATGAAAATAATGGATTTAGTCCAAGAAATAATAAAAGGAAACACCAGAGCCATCGGCCGAGCAATTTCTCTGGTGGAGAATAACAAGAAGGCAGCTCAGGAACTGATAAAAAAAATTTTCCCTCATACCGGAGAATCACTTATTGTGGGGATTACAGGCACTCCGGGCTCTGGCAAGAGTACTCTGGTCAACCAGATGATAAGCTGTCTGCGAAAAAACGGAAAGAAGGTTGGGGTTGTAGCTGTGGATCCTTCCAGTCCATTCACTGGAGGAGCTATTTTGGGGGATAGAATACGAATGATGCAGCACAGCGTTGATCCGGAAATCTTTATTCGCAGCATGGCAGCCCGAGGTCATTTAGGAGGTTTAGCCAAGGCAACCGGGGAAACCATTGCTATACTTGAGGCAGCAGGGAAGAATCTTATTCTCGTGGAAACAGTTGGTGTAGGACAGGATGAAGTAGAGGTTGTTAAACTGGCAGATGTTGTCCTTGTCGTTTTAATCCCGGGTGCAGGGGACGACATCCAGACTTTTAAAGCAGGGATCATGGAGATTGCGGATATATTTGTTCTCAATAAGGCTGATTCCCCGGAAGCTGAGAAAACAGAGAATCAGCTCATGGCCATGCTTGAACTGGGTTTCGGAGGAAAAGAAGCACCCCCTGTTGTTAAAACTGTGGCTACAGAAGGAGAAGGGGTCGAACGGTTAATCAGTGAAATCAGCAGGCTGGTTGCGAGCAAGAATCAGGAATCCCGGGCAGCCAGGAAGAAAAGGTTGATATTCTGGATGCTAAGAGACATTATCGGTGAAAAGATTTATCAAATCGTTACTCAGAATGTTCAAGATTCAGAGTTTGAAAGATATGTCGAGAAAATATACAAAAAGGAAGTCGACCCCTATACCATAGCAGATAAAATAGTCAGTAGATTGAAAAAACTTGATTTCAGCTAGCCTGGATTATTCACGAGTCGAGATTGCTGTAGCGGC
>DAOUYU010000036.1 GCA_030673995.1 Candidatus Aminicenantota bacterium | reverse complement strand
TTGACTTTTTTTTCTCCAATATAATCCTGGATTCGGCTCAAACGGAGAGCTTTTTCCTTTGCTTTGTCTTCAGCTATATCTCTTTCTGCTTCAAATTTGCCCCTCAGTTTTCCGTTGATCTGAACCACGATGGTCACTCTCTCCTCAAGGGCTAACCTTGGATCAAAGGCCGGCCACGAAGATTTAATAATATAGGTTTTGTGCCCCATTCTTTCCCAGAGTTCCTCACAGATATGAGGAGCAAAAGGAGAAAGAAGCAAGGCAAGAGTCTCGAGGGATTTCTTTAAAACATCCTTCCCTCCTTTGCTTTGCCTTAATTCGTCCTTTTCTCTTTTGATATGGTTGTATAACTCCATTATCGTACTTATGGCTGTATTCAAATGATATCTTTTTTCAATATCTTCGCTGACTTTCTTTACAGTCTGGTGTGTTCTTATTTTTAATAACCTGGCTTTCTCCTCCGTTTCCACATCTTCCTGATAGCGTGATTCTTCTTTAAACAGGTCCAGATTTTCCTGAACAAGCATCCAGAGACGATTCAGGAATCTGAAACCACCTTCTATCCCTTCATCATTCCAGATAAACTCTTTCTCCGGGGGAGAAGCAAAAAGAATAAAAAGCCTTAACGCATCTGCTCCGTATTTTGCTATGATGTCATCTGGGTCGACAACATTTCCTTTTGATTTGGACATCTTAGCCCCATCTTTGATCACCATTCCCTGAGCAAGCAGCTGGGGAAAGGGTTCATCGACAACGGTTAAGCCGGAATCTCTGAAATACTTACAGAAAAAGCGCGCATAAATTAAATGAAGAATGGCATGTTCCACGCCCCCAATATAAAGGTCTACAGGAAGCCAGTAATCGGCAGCTTGGAAGTTAAAAGGAAGCTTTTCCTCCCGGGGAGAAGTATAACGGAAGAAATACCAGGATGAGTCAAAAAATGTATCCATCGTGTCTGTTTCTCGCTTGGCCTCTCCTCGACATCTCGGGCAGGTGGTCTTGACAAAACTCTCTTCTTTTTCGAGAGGAGAACCTTCTTCACCTCTCAATTCAATATCGTAAGGAAGGTAAACCGGTAAGTCTTCATACGGAACTCCAACGGTTCCACAGCTCTTGCAGTGGATCACCGGGATGGGAGTCCCCCAATAGCGCTGCCGGGAAATGCCCCAGTCTCGGATCCGATAGAGCATGCTTTTCCTGCCAAATCCTCCTTCTTCAGCATACTGGCACATCTCCTCAATAGCCTCAAGAGAAGGCTTGCCAGAGAACGGATCCGAATTGACAAGCATGCCATACTTTTCAAAAGCCTCTTCGTCCATCACCTCTGTCAGAGATGTTCTTTCAGGAACAATAACCTCTTTAATCGGTAAAGAATATTTTTTAGCAAATTCAAAATCTCTTTGATCATGGGCAGGGACAGCCATAATGGCACCGGTACCGTATTCCATCAACACATAATTGGAGATCCATACCGGTATTTCTTTCCCTGTAAAAGGATTGATCGCTTTTTTTCCTGTATCAACTCCCTCCTTCTCTCCTTCTCCCACCTCTCTTCTGAGACGGAGGTTCTCTATGTTTTCGCTGATCCATCCCTGTAGATTTTCTTTCTGCGCAGAATCCGCAATCAGTTCCTGACTTAAAGGATGTTCAGGGGAAAGAGCCAGAAAAGTTGCTCCGTAGATTGTATCGATTCGTGTGGTGAAGACTTCAATAGACCTGGAGGAGTCAGGAAGAGAGAAGGTGATATGAGCACCTGTACTCTTTCCGATCCAGTTTTTCTGCATAATAAGGACATGTTCGGGCCATTTTTCAAGAAGTTCGTGACCGGAAAGGAGCTCCTCGGCATAATCAGTTATCTTTAAAAACCACTGCTCCATCTCCTTCTGCTTAACGAGTGAATCACACCGCCAGCAGCGCTCTCCAACGACCTGTTCGTTCGCCAGAACAGTCTGGCATTGGGGGCACCAGTTCACCCAGCTTTTTTTTCGATAGGCTAAACCGCTTTCAAGCATTTTCAGAAAAATCCATTGGTTCCATTTATAATACTCGGGCAGACAGGTGCTCACTTCTCTTGACCAGTCATAGCTGAAGCCCAGTCTTTTTATCTGATTCCTCATATAAGAAATATTATCAAGAGTCCAATTTTGAGGATGGACTCCTTCGGTGATCGCAGCATTCTCGGCAGGCATCCCCAGGGCGTCCCATCCGAAAGGATGTAAAACATTAAACCCTTTCATGACCTTAAAACGGGAAATAACATCTCCGATTGCGTAATTCCGGACCTGCCCCATGTGGATTCGACCGGACGGATAGGGGTACATTTCTAGACAGTAATACTTTATTTTTTGTGGATCTTCGCTAGATTTAAAAATTTCATCTTGTTCCCAGCTTTCCTGCCACTTTTTCTCGATCTGTTGAAAATTGTAGTCTTCTTTCATTTCTCGATTTTCCCTAAGTTTCTTCAAGGGTTCCTAAGTTTCTTCAATGGATTATAATGAAGAAGAGTAAAGCGCTCTACTCTTACCTTTTACCTTTAAAATTCAATCATAAATATTAGATTCATCCCCCTTAAAAGTCAAGACAAGAAGAAAGAAGGAACAGGAAAAAGGGGATGAGAAAAGAAGAAAAAGGGGATAGGACAGAAAAAGGGGACAGGCCCCTTTTTTTTTAGAAAAAAGGGGCCTGTCCCCTTTTTCCTGCTCTGTTCCTTTTTCCTGTCCCCTTTTTCCTCCCCTTTTTTCTTTCTTGCCTCCCTTTTTTATGAAATGATAGAATAAGATATGACCATGAAATTCTTTTTCGCTTGCGACTACAAGCAGAAACACAGATATTTTTCTTCCGCGTCCTTAAGCCATGTCCAGCTTAAGTCCTCACGCTGGAAAGAAAGCTGGGAAGTGGCCAAAAAGAAGCTCATGCTTTTACCTCAGAGAATTCTCAGGCAGGAACAGGCATTCGGAAATATTTTAAAGCTCAAAGGAAAAAAAATTCAGGTTTTTTATTCAGGCCGACTGAAAGAGAAGAGAATAAAAATCAAATTTTATTTTTTTCTTCAAAAACAGAGAACCAAACATATTTTCTTTCTAATCGGGGAAACCATACTCCTTCCCCTAAGTGGGCTGGCAGTACTTATCCCCGGACCCAACGTTTTCTTTGGCGTCCTGGCTCTGCTGATGATTACCCACTGGCAGGCCCTCAAAGGGATCAACCGGCTGCTAAAAAAGGAGCAGGAGTTTATACCCTCCTTGCTTCTTGGAGAGTGGGAGCAGGCCATTGACTCAAAAAAAGAAGAAGAACTCCATCAAATTCTTGAAAAGATTAAAAAGGAATATAACCTGAACAACATTCATAAGATCCTCTGGAAATAACTTCACTTTCTGATTCCTTTTATTTGACAAAGTCTGAGTTTTATTTTATCTATTAAGTGCGATGCCGCTGACCTTAAACCAGTTTTTATTTTTAGTTATAACTATTGCTATCGTTGTTATTGCGACCTACCTTGTCATATTCCTTGTTCAGCTTCGAAAAACAGTTAAGGAAGGCCAGGATACCCTAGCTGAAGCAAAAAAACTCATGAGAAGCGTGAATGAGACGAGCCAAAAAGTAAACAGCAAAATTGATGATATAACTCCTCTGGTTGAAGCGTCAAAACGAATCGCTGTGAGCATATCGGAAATCGCTTGGTTTTTAGCAGCAAAAATCCTCAAACCCTCATCAAAATACTGGCCTCTTGTGTTTCCCATTCTTCGATCTGGCTGGCGGCAGATAAAAAAGCAAAAAAAACGAAAGGAGGATAAAAATGGCGAATGATAGTGGTTCAAGTTTCTTCGAGGTTTCCCTCTCGTTTCTTTTCGGTGCAGCTACAGGATTCGTTTTAGGCATCCTTTTCGCTCCTGCAAGTGGAGAAGAAACACGGAAGAAAATCCAAGATAGCGCTATTAAAACAGGAGAGGCGGCCAAAGAGAGTTATGAAAAAGTTTCCAAAGAAGTCGAAAAGGGAATAAAGGTCGTAAAAGAGAAGACCAGCGAAGGACTGGATACAATGAAAGAGTTTGTTGAGAAAGGGAAAGAAGAACTTTCGAAAAAAATACCGGGAGCCATTTCAAAAGAAGAAGGAAAAAAATAAATTAGTCTTTGACCACTACAAAAACCTGCCTTCACATGAAACTACGGGTGCACATCTCTAAGAAATCATCTTGACACCAAAATGGAAAAAACAACCATAACTCAAATCAAAGCAAGAGAAATTCTAGACTCAAGAGGAAATCCCACTATAAGCACCAGCGTGTTCCTCCATTCGGGAGCAGTAGGGTGGGCGGCCGTTCCTTCCGGGGCTTCTACGGGCAAACACGAAGCGCTAGAATTAAGAGATGAGGATACATCGCGCTATTTGGGCAAGGGAGTCTTGAAGGCTGTCGCCAACGTTGAAAAGATCATCGCCCCCGAAATTACGGGGCTAGATGCCACCGGTCAAAAAGAGATTGATAAGCGTCTTATTCAGCTGGACGGGACACCTTCGAAGAAAAAACTGGGAGCCAATGCCATCCTTTCCGTTTCCATGGCGGTGGCTCATGCGGCTTCCCAGACACTGAACTTATCTCTCTATGAATACCTGGGGAAAAGAAAAAACTATCATCTCCCCGTTCCTCAGATCAATATCTTAAACGGCGGCTCTCATGCCCCTAACAATGTCGATATCCAGGAATTTATGATTGTCCCTGCTGGCAGCCCCAATTTTTGTGAAGCCATCAGAATGGCCGCAGAGGTCTTTCACCACTTAAAAAAAATTCTTCACAAAAAAGGATACAGCACTGCCGTCGGAGATGAAGGAGGTTTTGCTCCGAATTTAAGATCCAATGAAGAAGCCCTCGATCTGATTCTCGAAAGCATCCAAAGTGCGGGCTACAAGGCGGGGAAGGAAATCTTTCTTGCCCTCGATGCGGCGGCCTCTGAATTCTACATTGATAAGAAATATGTTTTTAAAAAATCGAATGGCTCAAAAAAATCATCCGATGAGATGATCCATTTTTACCAATCACTGGTTGAAAAATACCCCATCATCTCGATTGAAGATGGTCTTGATGAAGATGACTGGGAAGGATGGCATTCCATGACAGAGGCACTTGGCCATAGAATCCAGCTTGTTGGAGATGATATTTTTGTCACAAACCTGGAAAGATTCAAAAAAGGAGTGGACCAGGGGATAGGAAACTCGATCCTCATCAAGTTAAACCAGATCGGCACTCTGAGCGAGACTATCGAGACAATCAGATACGCCCAGCAAAAAGGATATTCTTCCGTGATATCCCACCGCTCAGGAGAGACTGAAGACACCTTTATCGCAGACTTAAGTGTCGCCATTGACTCCGGCCAGATAAAGACAGGCTCCTTGAGCCGGAGCGAAAGAGTTGCCAAATATAACAGGCTGTTAGCGATAGAAGAAGAATTAAAAAATAAAGGAAGTTATATCGGCTCCCTGGCATTCACAAGGTTCATCTCCTGATTTAAAGCAGGACCCGGGATGTTGCGCTTCTTTCCAGCGGGAATTCTTCCGGCGTATTGGACAGGAAAAAATTTTCAGAAGAATAAGAGTTTATTGTGGCCTCGGATAAGGAGAGAAAAGACAAATTTTTCGCTTCTTCCCAAATTGAGATCAATACAGTCTACACTGAAAAAGATTTAGTTGGATTTGATCCTTCCTCTTCTCTGGCTGAACCAGGAGAATACCCATTTACCCGGGGCGTTTATCCAACGATGTACAGGGGAAAACTGTGGACCATACGCCAATATGCTGGTTTTGGAACAGCAGAAGAATCAAACAGAAGATACCGATTTCTCCTTTCTCAGGGACAGACAGGTCTCAGTGTCGCTTTCGACCTTCCAACCCAACTGGGGCTTGACTCGGATCATCCTCTAGCCCAAGGGGAAGTTGGAAAAGTAGGGGTTGCCATTGATTCCATCGAAGATATGGAAATCCTTTTCAACCGCATTCCCCTGGAAAAAGTCAGTGTTTCCATGACTATCAACTCCACTGCAGCCATCATCCTCGCTATGTACTTGGCCTTGGCTGAAAAAGAGGGGATTGAATGGACAAAACTTTCCGGCACAATCCAAAACGATATTCTGAAAGAATATATCGCACGAGGAACCTATATCTTCCCGCCTCAGGCTTCCATCAAAATCATCACAGACATTCTTTTTTTCTGCCATAAGAATGTTCCTCAGTGGAACACTATGAGTATCAGCGGCTATCACATAAGGGAGGCCGGGGCCACAGCTGTCCAGGAACTCGCTTTCACCTTTGCTGACGCCATCGCTTATATCCAAGCAGCCGATGAAGCAGGCCTTGAGGTTGACAGTTTTGCTCCTCGTCTTTCCTTTTTTCTGGCATCACACAATGACTTTTTCGAAGAAATCGCCAAGTTTCGTGCTGCGAAACGAATATGGGCCAAGCTAATGAAAGAAAAATTCCAGGCAAAAAATCCACTTTCCTGGAAATTCCGGTTCCACACTCAAACAAGCGGAGTAACTCTTTTGGCTCAACAACCTGAGAATAACGTAGTCAGAGTCACCCTTCAAGCTCTAGCCGCAGTACTTGGAGGAACGCAATCTCTTCATACCAACTCAAGGGATGAAGCTCTGGCCCTCCCCAGCGAGGAGTCAGCCCAGATCGCCCTTCGGACCCAACAGATCATCGCTCATGAGAGCGGTGCAGCCAACACAGTAGATCCTCTGGGGGGCTCCTATTTCATCGAGAGCCTGACCAACCAGATCGAGGAAAAAGTAGGGGAGTATTTGCAAAAAATTGAAAATTTGGGAGGAATGTTTAAAGTTATTGAGAAAGGGTTTATTCAGAAGGAAATTCAGGAAAGTGCCTACAGATATCAAAAGCAAACGGAAAGCAAAGAACAGATTATCGTCGGCCTCAACAAATATGAGAATAAAGAAGAGAAGATTCGTTTCAGAATTTACTCTCACTCTAAAAAAATAGAAAGAGCCCAGATCAAAAAAATCCGCCTTCTCAAAGAAAAAAGAGCAGAAAAAGAGGTCAAAAACCGTCTTCATGCCATAAAGGAGGCAGTTGGCACCGAGGAAAACCTCTTTCCTTACATTATCGATGCTGTCAAAGCAAAGGCAACCCTGGGAGAAATTTCTTCCATTCTCAAGGAAGCTTATGGCACATATAAGGAAGCCATCGTTATTTAGTCCATTTGGCTTTCTTCCATATTATGTGGATAAGACATGTTTCTATTGAAAAAAATCATCCATCTTAAATGGCCGCTGGTTGTTGATAATCAGCCATTTTTGATCGGCAATAGATAAAATGCCTTTCCCCTTTCTTTTCCTCGCTCTGCCTCTTGTTACAGGAATTCTCTTCTCTTCTTTTTTCTCTATCTCCTTGCTGAGCTTGGTTTTATCCTTAATGGCAAGCCTCGCCTGTGCTTGGCTTTTCTATTCTATCAGAAGAGAAAAACACTCTTTTGTGCTTATTCTCCTCTCTACTTTTCTTTTTGGTGCCTGCATCTATTCTGTCTCTGACAGGAATTTTGAAGGAAATTCTCTTCACACTTTAAAGCACACAGCGCATGCCGACTTTTTTGGTACATTATACAAATCCCCATCTCGAGGTCATGACAGGGACTTTCTCTTTTTAAAAGTCGAAAAAGTTCTTTACCAGAACAAAGAGAAAAAAATAAAAGGGAATCTGAGGATCACCGTTCCCCATTCCTCGATTTTTCCACCTTCCCTTAACCTCTTTACCCACGACAAAATCAAGGTTTCTGCGCGGCTTCTCCCTCACAAAGGTTTTCAGAACTTTAAGTCATTTTCCTTGGATGCTTATCTCAAAAGCCAGAACATCCACCACCGGGCAACCTGCAAAAGCCCTCTTCTCGTGGAAAAACTAAAATCCGGAAAGACACATGACCCTCTTCATCTGGTATCAGTGATTCGCAAAAAAATACAGCAAAAAATCGAAAAATATTTTCCTTCCCCCCGTATAAAGTCTCTTTCTCAGCAGGGAGCGGTCCTTGAAGCTCTTCTTCTGGGAGAGAGAACACGAATGGATCCCTCTGTCACTCAATCTCTCCAAAAAGCGGGCATCTTCCATCTTTTTGCCATATCCGGAGCCCACATTGCAATACTTTCCTTCTTTCTCTTCTCTCTCTTCAAGCTCATGAGAATTCAAACCCGCCTCTCTTATATCCTGGTTATGATCTTTCTCTTCTTTTTTGCCTTCTTAGTGGAAGGAAGACCTTCTGTCGTGAGGGCCACGATCATGGCCCTGGCTTTTCTCTTCGGCAAACTCATTTGGAAAAATGTAAACCTGATCAACACAATCTCCATAAGCGCCTTCATCTTACTTCTTTTCAATCCATTCAGCCTGTTTCATCTGGGTTTCCAGCTTACATTTGCCGCCACCTTATCCATCATTCTCTTCTTCCCTAAAATCATAAAGTACCTTCCCAGGCTTCCTTTTAGAACCAGTGAGATTCTGACTCTTTCTCTTTCCGCTCAACTCGGCATTTTGCCTTTTATTGTCAGCTCTTTCAACAGAGTAACATTCTCCTCACTCATCCTTAACTATGCAGCGTTGCCTCTAGTGGGACTCATCATGGCCAGCGGCTATATCTTCCTTCTTCTTTCTTTCACCAGCTCTTTTCTTGCCGGACTTCTCGCTCAAGGCATACATTTCCTCATAGACCTGCTTATCGGTTGTTCACACATTTTTGACAGGTTTTCTCTCATCTCTTATCGAATACCTACGCCTCATCTTCTCACCATAATCGGCTATTTTCTTTTTCTCTATCTTATGCTTTTGCCCTCAAAGGTAAAAAGACAAAAGCTCGTCTTTCTTCTCTGTTTTCTCGTTTCTCTTGCCATTTTGATCTCCTATCCTTTTCCCTCCTCATCCAAAAACCTCAAAGTCACCTGTATCGATGTCGGAGAGGGAGACGCTATATTAGTCGAATTTCCCGGGCACAAGAAAATGCTAGTTGATGGGGGCGGTTTCCCTGAGAGTACCTTTGACGTTGGCGAAAGAGTGGTCTCTCCCTTCCTTTGGAGGAAAGGAATAAAAAAAATTGATTACCTGGTCCTAACTCATGCCCATCCTGATCATCAAAACGGTTTAAAAGCAGTTGCCAGAAACTTTAAAATTGATGAATTCTGGGAAGCCTTCAGCCCCTTGGAAAACGAGTCATATGCAGAACTCAAAAAGTTGCTCCGGCCATCCGTTCGTTGTAAGAGGTTTTTTCGTGGTGACTCCCATCTCGAAAAAAACGTAAAAATTGAAGCTCTCCACCCTAAGCGAATGGACCCTTATGTAGCCAGAGAACAAAACGATCATTCTCTTGTGCTCCGAATCATATACAAGCAAACGTCCTTTCTCCTCACTGGCGACATAGGCAAAGATGCAGAAAGAGAAATTCTAGAAAACTCCGGAGAGATCAAATGCCAAATACTCAAATCTCCTCACCATGGAAGCCGCTCTTCAAGCTCAAAAGATTTTCTAGATAGCACTGTTCCCCAGATCGTAATGATCTCCTTAGGTAAAGGTAACAGATACGGTTTCCCTCACAAAGAAGTCTTAAAGAGATATAAAGACATTGGAGCAAAAGTGTTCCGTACCGACCTCAACGGAGCGATAGAAGTCTCCTCAGATGGCCGGAGAATCTCTGTTCGAACTGCATCAGGTATTCACTATAAAATAGAATCACCCTTGCGGGTGATAAAAAAGCAGGAAAAATCATTCCACAAATCATCTCTAAAGGTGGTTTACTTATTTGATGATTTTTATTAATTTTACTGTAGCTCAATAATAGTAATGAATGATACAAATGGAGTCAGGTAGCGAAACAGACCAGGCGTACCCCCTATGGGTAAATCTTCCGGAACAGGCCTCCGGCATTTTAACTGAGCCAAGCTGATTGACAGAAAAATTCTTATCATATAAAATATAGAAAAATGAACATAAAAAAAATCGTTGCGGGATTCATTCTTCCCTTTCTTTTGACTTCTCTTCTTTGCTCTCAAAGCGTAGTTGAATTAGCAAAAAAGGAGAAACAACGAAGAACAAATCTTAGACTGCAGGGAAAAAGAGGAAAAATTGTCACCAAAGCTGACCTGAAAAATATCAAAAGAGGGGCAGCCCTTACCACAATCCTCTCCCTAACGAGCAGTAGCGAAAGCCAAAGAGTGACCAGCACCCCGGAGGAATCCCTGACCAGAGAAGAACAACCTAGTGAAACGCAGGCTGCAGAACCTGTCAAGGCTGAAGACGAAGAAGTAGAGGGCTTGAAAACACTCCAAGCTCAGCTTGAAGACCAATGGGACAAGGCGAAAGAAGATGTGAACACATTATCCAGAAAGCTGAACACCCTATGGAAGCAATTTTACAGCATGGATGATTTAACTGCCAGAGAGGATGTTCAGCGCGAAATCAGCGAGACCTCTCAACAGCTTCAAAAAGCTAAGGAAGAAGAAACCAGCATCAGGGAAGATTTAAGAAAGGTGATTGCATTACTCAGAAAGATTGGTAAAGAATAAGGGCGGAAAAGAATAAAATCCACGCAGATCTTCACTCCCTCCCAATAAAGCCTCAGAACTGGGGATTACACCCATTCCTTTCTCCTTATCTAAAATAAATGAAGGAAATTTTAATCCCCAACTCCCGCTCATCCTTAGAACCAGGGATGACTTGTACCGGGATAAATATTTTATCTACAGCGATAACGAGATAGAATTTAGCTTCTTTACCAAGCATGCCCTTTTTTATGTTATATGATTTCTCAAAATTTCTTTTTTCCGGGATAAACTCGTCTAAAAGCTTATCATTAAGCCTGAAGATCACCTTTTGACCACTCGCCGCTTTAGAGCTAACTCCCCCTCTTATGACAAGGAGTGCATCTCGATGCGGATTATCGATAAAACACCTAGCCTCTTTACCCGTCCATCTCCACCTCTTAAGAAAATCCTCTGGGTTTATCTCAAAATCATACCAGCCATTTTCGTATATTATTTCGGGTGTATCAGGCGGAGGAGTCATAAACTTTATTTTTCTTTCGAAGACTTTCCTCAATAGCTTTCCTGGGCTACCTTGGGGAAAGGCAAATCCGATAGAAAGCTTTATCGTCTCTTCTCCTTTGAACTCAGGATCGGAGGCATCAATGAAAGATGGTATATAAATTCTCCTCGAGTAAACATACTCTTTATCCGGCTCCCATTGAGGTATTGGAATTTCAGGGACATGATTATCGTATAAAATGAGATTGTTTCTGTGCCAAAAGTGCACAAAAATATGGCAATTTTGATCTATTCCTGCGAAGTTTTTCTTGGTCTTCCATCTGTATTGAACATCGGTAATCAATCTATCTGATAAAGGAGACTCCGAAAAGCTCACTTCGAGCTCAGTCCCTTTGACTTCGGAGCTTTTCCTGCAGAAAAAAAAGCAAGCTGTCACCAGCAGTAGAACAACAACCGCTATTTTTCTCTTGCCAATATCTAACTTCATGTTCAAAAACAGTGAGGAATCTCTAATATTCTCACCCTCTAGCTATCCGTTAAACTATCATAAGATAAAATTGAAAGTCAAAAAGAAAAATGGCTCAGGCGGTGCTGTCTTGAAAGTGGATATTGAATAGTGTATAGTCCCAGTGGATGAAGGCCCTTCTACTTTTTATCTCATTTTTTAACATTTCAGGGTGCCAGATTAAAAATTGGCTCTATTCCCGAAAATTATTAACACCCAAAAAAGCACCTTTACCGGTAATCAGTGTTGGAAATATCTCCTTCGGTGGAACGGAAAAAACACCGCTCGTCATAAACCTGTTATCTTATCTGATCAAACAGGGCTCTAAGCCTGCCCTGATCTCCCGTGGATATAGAGAAAAATGGGAAAAG
>DAOUYU010000169.1 GCA_030673995.1 Candidatus Aminicenantota bacterium | reverse complement strand
TATAAGGATTTGAATATTTAAATAAAGGAGGAGTGAAAAATGAAATGGGATAGATTCACTGTGATGTCTCAAGAGGCCTTCAATCTTGCTCAGTCAAGAGCTGAAGAATTGGGTCATCAGGAGCTTAGGCCCGGACATATCCTTTGGGCTTTTTTGAATCAGGAAGGGAACATCGTAAACTCGGTTTTGGCCAAGATCGGAGTGAATTCTACAAAGATTCAGCAAGACCTGGACATGGCTTTGGATAAGATTCCAAAAGTCAAAGGCGGCGGAGAACTTTACTTCTCTTCCTCCCTGAAACACATAATGAGTAATGCTCGGAAGGAAGCGGAAAAGCTTAAAGATGAGTATATCTCAACCGAACATCTGTTTCTCGCTATTCTGAAAGAAGGCTCCGGCGAGGCCGGTAAAATACTTGGGGAAAACGGAGTGAGTGAAAATGCCTTCCTTCAAGCTCTAATGGCTCTTCGCGGAACTCAAAGGGTTACAGACCAGCAGCCAGAGGGAAAATATCAGGTTCTCGAGCGGTATGCGCGTGATATCACGGCCTCGGCCAGGCAGGGGAAATTAGACCCGGTTATCGGAAGGGAAGATGAAATCAGAAGAGTCATTCAGGTCCTCTCGCGAAGGACCAAAAATAACCCCGTATTAATCGGTGAAGCAGGAGTCGGAAAAACTGCCATCGTTGAAGGATTAGCCCAGCGAATTGCCGATGGAGATATTCCTCAGTCGATCAAAAACAAGCGGCTTATTGCCCTGGATATCGGGGCTTTGATTGCCGGAGCGAAATACCGGGGGGAATTCGAAGACAGGTTAAAAGCGGTCCTGAGGGAAATAAAGGAGGCAGAAGGAGAGGTCATCCTTTTCATCGATGAGCTTCATACGATCATAGGGGCCGGGGCTGCTGAAGGTGCAATAGATGCCTCAAACATGCTTAAACCTCCACTGGCAAGGGGAGAGCTTCGCTGTGTCGGGGCGACAACACTTAATGAGTACAAAAAATACATCGAGCGGGATGCAGCCCTGGAACGAAGGTTTCAACACGTATATGTGGGAGAACCCTCGGTTGAGGATACCATTTCCATTCTGAGAGGAATAAAAGAAAAATATGAGATTTACCATGGAGTTGAAATTAAGGATTCTGCGCTTGTTGCAGCTGCAACTCTCTCCAACCGGTACATCACCGACCGTTATCTTCCTGACAAGGCTGTAGATTTGATTGATGAAGCTGCTTCTCGAATAAGGATTGAGATAGACAGTATGCCTGAAGAGATAGACGAGCTGGAACGCAAGATTATTCAGCTCGAGATTGAAAAGCAATCCTTGAGAAAGGACAAAAGCGCAAAGGAAAAACTGAATAATGTGAATAGCGACCTGGCCAGCTTAAAAGAAAAAAGCAAAGCGCTCAAGGCCCGCTGGCAGAGGGAAAAAGAGTTGATCGATGCCATGAACAGGCTGAAAGAACAGGTAGACGCTTTAAAGATCGAAGAGCAAAATGCAGAAAGAAAGGGAGATTTGGGAAAGGTGGCTGAGATCAGATACGGAAGGCTCATAGAGACGGAAAAACAGATGAAAAAAACAGCCGAGAAACTAGCAGAGATTCAGAAGAAAGACAAAATGATCAAAGAAGAAGTGGATGAGGAAGATGTTGCTGAAATTGTTTCGAAGTGGACAGGAATACCCGTCTCGAAAATGATGGAAAGAGAGGTAGAAAAGCTGTTGAAGATGGAGCCCAACCTGGAAAAAAGAGTTATCGGCCAGGAGCATGCACTCAGAGCTGTCTCAGATACGATAAGACGGGCCCGGGCAGGAATTCAGGATGCTTCCCGTCCGCTTGGGTCTTTTATCTTTTTAGGACCCACTGGAGTCGGGAAAACAGAGCTGGCACGAGCATTGGCTGAATTTCTCTTTGATGACGAGAGGGCCACGGTGAGGCTCGACATGTCTGAATACATTGAAAAACACACGGTCTCGCGGTTGATCGGAGCCCCGCCAGGCTATGTGGGGTATGAAGAAGGAGGACAGCTTACCGAAGCCATCAAACGCAGACCTTACTCTGTTATTCTCCTTGATGAAATTGAAAAAGCGCATGCCGATGTTTTTAACATTCTCCTGCAGATATTAGATGACGGCCGTTTGACCGATGGGAAGGGGAGGACAGTCAGTTTTAAAAACACAATCATCATCATGACTTCCAATTTAGGAAGTCATGTGGTTAAAGAACTCAGCAAGGATTATGAAAAGATGGAAAAAGAGATGAGGGCCATTCTGGAGAGTCATTTCAGGCCTGAGTTTCTAAACCGTGTGGATGAGATTGTCGTTTTTAAGGTCCTCTCGCAGGAAGTCATCCTTCAGATTGTCGATTTGCAGGTTGAAGAATTGAGAAAAAGGCTGGAGGCTAAGAAGATTGGAATTAAGATTAGCAAGGAAGCTAAAAAATTATTGGCCGAGAGAGGCTATGACGCTGTATACGGCGCACGGCCTTTGAAAAGAACGATCCAGAGAGATATCCAGAATCCCCTGGCTCTAAGAATATTAGAGGGAGAATATGGAGAGGGAGACACCGTAAATATCGGTGTGGATGCGAAGAAAAATTTTGTTTTTAAAAATAAATGATAATCAATTTAAAAAGAGGAGAAGCCAATTAAGGAAGAGGTTAATAAGGCAATAGAAGAAATCAGGCCCCATCTTCAAGCTGACGGAGGAGACATAGAGCTTGTCGATGTTACAGACGACGGCATAGTAAAGGTCCGTCTTTTGGGCGCCTGTGAAGGTTGCCCCATGAGGGAGATGACTTTAACCCAGGGGATCACCCGCTTTATAAAAAAGAAAGTCCCCCAGGTTAAAGAAGTTCAAGTTGCTTAATTTTCCTAAAAGTCGGAGGGGGTCCAAAAATCGGAGGGGATCAAATCTTTACTTTTGACAAAACGCGCGAGACTATTTGGCGAAACTCTATATTTGCCAAAAGTAAAGATTTGACCCCATTTCTTTCTTTTTCTTTGTTTGACAAGAAACAGAAAAATTAGTAAACAAAGGAGAAATATGGAGGATGGTAAAATGAAAAAGACCAAGATGTTCTTCCCGGCTGTGATATTTATCTGCTTGTTTTCTTCAATGGCTCTAGCTAACGGTTTGAACCTCAACAGTCTGGGATCAAGAGCCCTGGCTATGGGAGGAGCTTTTGTCGGATTAGCGGATGATTTTAGTGCTATTTACTGGAACCCGGCAGGGATTGTTCAGATCAAAAGAAAATACTTTGGATTCTATGCGACCGATATTATTCCTTCCGGTACGTATGAGAGGACTGAGGCCCCTGCGTTCAAAGCCGATACAGAGAGCAAGCAATACATTTCGGGACTGGCTGCCTATTATTATCCGGTAAGCGATGACGTCGTAGCAGGATTAGGTATTTATATTCCCTCCGGTCTCGGCGCGAAATGGAACGGTGCTGATTTTGCCCCTGTATCCAGTGATACCAGCTATCTCTGGGAGAGCAAGATCGGGCTTATCACCTTTGCGCCGGCACTTGCCGTTAGGATCAACGACATGATTTCCGTAGGGGCTGCTCTGAACATAAACTACGGGACGTTTGATATCAAAATGCATGCTGGCCTAGAGCCGAATCCCGATCCCCCCCCGGATTCTCTGGACCTCGGTCAGTACGAGGAAAGCATGACTGGTTGGGGGT
>DAOUYU010000173.1 GCA_030673995.1 Candidatus Aminicenantota bacterium | reverse complement strand
CATCTGCTGATCCGTCCTGTTGGTCGTCCTTCGAAAAAACCGGTTGTGTGGTTTCATGATTTCAAGTACCGAGCGGCCAGCTGGCAAAAGAGGCGTCGTGTGGTGGCGAAAGTTGAATGGCACCAAGGAGATTTATTCCCGAGGGTAGGTTTTATAGTAACCAATATGAGTGCTAAGGCAGAGGGCGTAGTTCAATTCTACAATAGACGAGGGATTGCTGAGCAGTGGATAAAAGAAGGCAAGTATGCTCTCAACTGGACGCGACTTTCATGCAAACAATTCATCTCAAATCAGGCGAGGTTATGTTTGTTTGTACTGGCCTATAATCTGGGAAACTTTCTACGACGCTTGGCTCTTCCAGGAAAAATCAAGCAATGGTCACTTCAGAGCCTTCTTGTGAAACTTATAAAGATCGGAGCTAAGGTTCTTAGACATAGCAGGTATGTTACATTTCAGATGGCAGAGGTCGCCATAAGAAAGGAGATATTTTCCGAGATATTGTCTCGGATTAATCGATTACGATGTTGTTCTGTTTAACACGGCATTTTAAAATTAGGAATCGATGGACAGATATCTCTAATTCTCGAATTTGAGGAAGAAGGCTGTTGAAATCAAATAAAATAGCGTTATTTTGATAAAAGATGGGATGAAAAAGTGTTGTGCTATGTAAGAAAGAGTGTTAAGAATGGAACGTAGAGCAATTCAGTGCCCAATATTCTCTTTTGTGAAGTTGATATGGGGAATATTGGATATATATTAAGAGAATAAAGGAGTACACACTGAAAAAGAAATTATCCTTTTCTCTCCTTGTAATAATAACTGTATTCTTCCTTTTTGGGAGTAAAAAGAAAGAAGCTAGTAAAGTCCCCCCTAGTTACAAAAAGTGGCTGGAAGAGGAAGTCGTTTATATTATGGCTCCGATTGAGAGGGAAGTTTTTCTCAAGCTTGAGACAGATCGAGAAAGAGACCTTTTCCAAGACGCTTTCTGGAAGCACAGAGATCCCACTCCAGGCACACCGGCAAATGAATTCAAACAGGAACATTATCGGCGTATAAATTATGCCAACCATTTTTTTGGCAGGGGGACACCTAAGCCAGGCTGGAGAACTGACAGGGGAAGGGTATACATCATTCTGGGCGCACCCAATGATATACAAAGGTTTGAGGGAAAGACTGCGGTTTACGGTACTGTAATATGGTTCTATCAGGGCCTTACAGAGTTCGGTCTTCCTCCGGGCTTTAACCTTGTTTTTTTTCAGGAAGGAGGTTTTGGAGAGTTCAAGCTTTACAGTCCCCTTAACGATGGCCCGCAGGCTTTGATGACATCTTATTGGGGAGACCCTATGGATTATTTAACGGCCTATAACGAGCTGTGGGAGATGGAGCCAGAGTTGGCTCAGGTTTCTTTGTCTCTTATCCCTGGAGAAGGTGGCGCTGCTGCTATAGGTCGGCCTTCCCTGTCTTCAGATTTATTAATACAGAAAGTTGAGACAACCGCCATTAGACAAATAGAGGAGAGATATGCCCAAAAGTTTCTCGAGTACAAAGATATAGTGGAAGTGGAGTATACGGCCAATTATATCGATAGTGATTCTCTGGTCAAAGTGATTAAAGACCGCTCAGGATTTTATTTTGTTCACTATGCTATTGAACCAGCAAAGCTTTCTGTGGGCCAATACGAGAATAAATATTACGCCAACCTGAAACTTAACGGCACTGTCTCGAACCTGGAAGGGAAAAACATTTACCAATTTGAAAAAAACATTTCTTTTGATCTTGATAAAGAAGGAATAAAGAGCATAAGGCGCCAGCCGATGCTTATTCAGGATATGTTTCCTCTTATCCCCGGGAATTATAAACTTTCCATCCTGGTTAAAAATGAAACATCCAAAGAATTTACTTCGCTAGAGCGAAACCTCGTCATTCCGCAGGATGAGGAAGCCCTCCAGATGACTTCGCTCATTTTAGGCTACAAGATAAAAAAGAGCACTCCACAACATAACAGGCTGCGGCCGTTTCAAGCAGGAGCATACCAGGTTTACTTCCAGGCGAATAGAGTCTTTCTCAGGGAGGACAATTTGATCATAGTTTTCCAGATTCATGGCCTGAGCAGGGAATTGAGAGAGAAAGGAGAGGTCAAATTTACCTTCCTTAAAGGCGGAGAAGAATTTCTTTCTAAAGAGAGAAAAGTCGCTGAATACCAAGACTTGCCAAATATTCTGGAGCAGTTTGATCTTAGCCAATTCCCTCCAGCTCACTACAAGATTCGGGTTTCTCTTTTTATTGATGGTCAGGAAGTCCTTTTTGATAGCGAAGAGTTTGATATAACTCATCTTAGAGCCATAGCGCGTCCTTGGGTGTACTCAAAAACTTCGCCTGATACCCAAGATCCTCTCTATTTTTATTTGATAGGCACCCAGCTTTTCAAAAGCGGCAAGATAGCCGAGGCTCGACTCAATCTGGCGAAAGCGTTCCAGAAAAAGCCGGATTCAGTTGATTTTGCTTTAGACTTGGCCCAGACCTACATGGTCTTGAACGAATATAAAAAAGTTGAATCTGTGCTGCTTCCTTTTATAAACCAGCCCCAGCCGCCACAGTATGAGGTGTTTTTTATGATGGGCAAAGCCTACCAGAATTTAGGAGAATTAAGCGAAGCAATCGATCTGTTTAATAAAGCCATCACTCATTATGGACTGAACATTAATTTATTGAATGCCATTGGTGAGTGCTATTTCCAGCTGGGTGAGCCGGGCGAAGCCTTAGCAGCTTGGCAAAAATCCCTGGAGATAAACCCGAATCAGCCTCAAATTAATAAGAGTGTTGAGGCTTTAAAGGAGAAAAAATGATGCGTTCATTAATTTTAGAGAAAAAATCAAATACAATCCCCCTAGCCCTTGGCCTCCTTCTTCTCTCCTCTTTCTCGTTTTCTTTTCTTCCTCCTGTCGCCTTTATAATATAGAGCGCAAGTTAGATCCAGTTAATGCTGATTTTCTCTCCAAGGTCAGGTATACCATCACCAAAAAAGAGAGAAAAATTTTCCTTGAGCTTCCCGACTCGGAAAAGGAACAGTTTATAGAAGAATTCTGGAAGCGTCGTGACCCAGATTCAGATACTGAAGAGAACGAGTTTTAAATGGAGTATCTCAACCGTGTGGAAAAAACAAGTAAGCTTTTTGGAAGCGAACCGAAACCAGGATGGCTGACCGACAGGGGAAGAATCTTCATCCTTTTCGGCCCGCCCACGGAAAGAATAACATATCCGATGGGAGGAGATCCCTACGGCCGCTGCCGGGAGGTCTGGCTCTACGGAGCTTTCCCGGCTTATATGATGAAATTAAACATCTGCTGATCCGTCCTGTTGGTCGTCCTTCGAAAAAACCGGTTGTGTGGTTTCATGATTTCAAGTACCGAGCGGCCAGCTGGCAAAAGAGGCGTCGTGTGGTGGCGAAAGTTGAATGGCA